>NZ_JAGPUP010000454.1:0-16498 GCF_018069605.1 Microvirga sp. HBU67558
GCCCCGTGGAACTTCACCGGCGCGGGCGGCAAGCTCGAAGGCTTCGAGATCGATCTCGCCAACGAGCTGTGCAAGCGCATGAAGGTGAAATGCGAGATCGTCGCCCAGGATTGGGACGGCATCATCCCGGCCCTGCAGGCGAAGAAGTACGACGCCATCATGGCTGGCATGAACATCACCGAGAAGCGCCTCGAGACGATCAACTTCTCGATCCCCTATGCGGCCACCCCGCACGGCTTCGGCGTCATGAAGGATTCTCCCCTCGCCAAGCTGGCGGGCTCCGGCACGACGGTGAGCCTCGACAAGGATCCCGAAGGCGCCAAGAAGGCCATCGAGGCCTGGAAGCCGCTCCTGAAGGGCAAGACGGTCGGCGTGCAGACCTCGACCGTGAACGCGCAGTTCGTCGAGACCTACCTGAAGGACACGGTCCAGATCCGCGAGTACAAGACCACGGAGCAGCATGACCTGGATCTCTCCGCCGGCCGCCTCGACGCAATCTTCGCCGGACAGGGCGCCCTGAAGGCCACGCAGGAGAAGCCCGAGTTCAAGGACATGATCATTGCCGGAACGGGCATGCGCGGCGGACTGCTCGGCCGCGGCGTCGCGGTGGGCATGCGCAAGGACGACACCGAGCTCAAGAAGAGCTTCGACGAGGCGATCCAGGCGGCGATCAAGGACGGCACCATCAAGACCCTGTCCGAGAAGTGGTTCAAGCTCGACGCGACCCCGCAGGCCTGACGCGAGGAACCGGACCCGGAAGGAGTCGCTTTCGGACCCGATGCTTGAGCGTACTGGAAAATAAGTCCCGGATCCTGCTACACGGACCCGGGACTCGCTCGGGTCGAAGGTCCGATGTGACAGATCTTGTCTCACCTCCTGCCTCTCGGTGAGGGGAGACGTATTCAAGAAAGTTGAGACGCGTGCAGCAGCTGAGCTATTTCGAGCTCGTCGGGTTCGGCCCCAACGGTTGGGGATGGGCTCTTCTCACCGCGACCGGGATGACGATCGCCGTCGCCACATGCGGCTTTCTCGCAGGCTCCATCGTCGGCACCCTGGTGGCCTGGGGGAAGATCGGGGGCAACGTCGTGATCCGCAGCCTGGCGGATGGCTACACCACCGTCCTGCGCGGCATTCCCGATCTTCTCGTGATCTACCTCTTCTACTTCGGCGGCAGCGCGGCGCTCGGCGCCATCGGCAGCCTGTTCGGGGCCGAGGGCTTCATCGGCGTGCCGGCCTTCGCCACCGGCGCCATGGCCATCGGCATCGTGTCGGGCGCCTATCAGGCGGAGGTGTTCCGCGGGGCCTTCCAGGTCGTGAGCCGCGGCGAACTCGAGGCGGCGCGGTCCGTGGGCATGCATCGCTGGCTGATGTTCCGCCGCATCATCGCCCCGCAGGTCCTGCGCTATGCCATTCCCGGCCTCGGCAACACCTGGCAGCTGGTCTTGAAGGAATCGGCCCTGATTTCGGTGACGGGCCTCGTCGAGCTGCTGCGGCAGTCGCACATCGCGGCCGGCTCCACCCGCCGCCCGTTCGACTTCTACATCACGGCGGCGGTCCTCTATCTGCTCATCACCTGGGTTTCGACCTATCTGTTCCAGCGCGCGGAGGCTCATTCGATGCGTGGCATGCGGAGGGCTTCCTGATGGACTTCGCCTTCATGCGGGATACCTTCCTGACCCTGATGGGAGGCGTGCCCCTCACCCTGAACCTGGCGTTCACGGCGGTCGCGTTCGGGGCCGTCTTCGCGATGCTGCTCGCGCTCATGCGCATGTCGCGCGTCAAGGTGCTCGACTGGCCGGCGCAGGCCTATGTCTTCGTGTTCCGCGGGACGCCCCTGCTCGTGCAGATCTTCCTGATCTATTACGGCCTCGGCCAGTTCCGGCCGACCTTGCAGGAATGGGGATTGTGGACCTTCTTCCGCGAGCCCTACTGGTGCGCGGTGCTGGCACTCACCCTCAACACGGCCGCCTATGCCAGCGAGATCTTCCGCGGCGGCCTGCAATCGGTGCCGCACAACCAGGTCGAGGCCGCGCGGGCCTGCGGCATGTCGGGCTTCCTGCTCTTCCGCCGCATCGTCTTCCCGATCGCGGTCCGGCAGGCGCTCCCGGCCTACGGCAGCGAGATCATCCTCATGGTCAAGGCCACGTCGCTGGCCTCGATCATCACCATGATGGAGGTGACGGGACTCGCCGCAAAGCTGATCTCGCAGACCTTCCGGGCCGTCGAGGTCTTCATCGTGGCAGGCCTGATCTACCTGATCCTCAACTTCATCATCACGCGCATCATCATGGCCATCGAGTGGTGGCTCTCGCCCCATCTGCGCCGCCCACCGGCCATCGAGCCGCGCCTGGAGGCCGCCCATGTCTAACGGAGTTGCATCCTTGTCTTCCGAGTCCGCTGCTGCCGTCTCCGTCAACGATCTCCGCAAAAGCTTCGGGAGCCTCGAGGTGCTCAAGGGCGTGTCGCTCAGCGCCCGGGAAGGCGACGTCATCTCGATCCTCGGCGCGTCGGGCTCCGGTAAGTCCACCATGCTCCGCTGCATCAACATGCTGGAGGTGCCGGATTCCGGCGAGATCCGCATCGGCGGCGAGACGATCGGCCTCAGAAAGGGCCGCAAGGGCATGGAGCCGGCCGACCAGCGGCAGGTGGACCGCATCCGCTCGCGGGTCGCCATGGTGTTCCAGAGCTTCAACCTCTGGTCCCACATGACCATCCTGGAGAACGTGATCGAGGCGCCCGTTCACGTGCAGAAGCGCCCGAAGGCCGAGTGCATCGCCGAGGCCGAGGAACTGCTGAAGAAGGTCGGCATCGTCGACAAGCGCAACCAGTATCCCTCCCACCTCTCAGGCGGCCAGCAGCAGCGCGCGGCGATCGCCCGGGCGCTCGCCATGCATCCCAAGGTGATGCTGTTCGACGAGCCGACCTCGGCGCTCGATCCGGAACTCGTCGGCGAGGTCCTGCGCGTCATGCGCTCCCTCGCCGAGGAAGGCCGCACCATGCTGGTGGTGACCCACGAGATGGGTTTCGCCCGCGACGTGTCGAACCGGGTCGTGTTCCTGCACAAGGGCGTGGTCGAGGAGGAAGGCGCGCCGGCCCAGGTGTTCGGCGCTCCGAAATCCGAGCGCTTCAAGCAGTTCATCTCGAGCCACCGCTGAGCGTCGGCTCCATGATTTCTACCGATCGGGATCACCGGCACAAGGCCGGTGATGACGGGAAGACGGCAACGACAAACACGAAGGGCGAAGCGGCATCCGCTGCGCCCTTTCTCGTCATCGCTTCTCGATGCGCCGGATCGGAGGCTGCGCCGGCGGGAACGGTCCTGGGACGCGCGGATCGATCCGCGGCCCGCGCCATTCCTCGACGCGCGGCTCACGGGGCGCTCCGCCGAGGAACAGGCCAAGCACGGCCGGAACCGCCAGGATCGCCAGGGAGACGAGGCCCCACACCACCACGATGGCGCCGAGGCCCAGGCCGCGCAGGGTCATGAGCGCCCAGGACAGCCACTCGACCGTCTCCGGATGGCCCGTCACGACGTCTGCATGGCGCGCCGCCACGCCGCCGAAGAAGTCGACGAGACCGTACGCACCCCAGGCGAAGAGCGACCACACAGCCACGGCGAACCAGGCGAGGATCCAAAGGAAGCGCTTCATCAGCGCTCGTCCACCCGGACGGCCGTGCCGTCGATCTCGAGCGGTCCGCGCTTGGGCGTGCCCAGATGCTCGTGGATGATCCGCAGGTTGCGCTGGTTGGCCTTGAAGAACACGTCGAATACGTCACCCGCCAGCGGGATCGCGCCGATCGCCGTGTCGACCACCACGTTGCCGATCATGCGGGCGATCTTCCAGCGCGGCAGGCCGAGCTGGCGCGCCTCCCAGATGATGTAGCTGGCGAGCGCGGCCGAGATCGCGTCGCCCACGCCCGGCACGAGACCGAGCACGGCATCGAAGCCGACGCGCCGGTTCAGGCCCGGGATCATCACGGCGTTGTCGAGAAACTTCGCGACGAGCGTGACGCGCGCGAGCGCATCGGCCCGGGTCGGTCCGGCGGTCTTGATCGCGTCGAAAACGGCGGTCCGAGCAGTGTTCATTCCTGTCTCCGTGCGGCCGATCCCGATGATCGGCACAACGGATCTGGATGTGTGCATTCCGGCTCGCTTCTGCAAGATTCCAGCCCGTTATTCCGTAACTCACCCGAAATTTCCCGTGGCGGGATTCCTTGCAGGGCAAAGCTTTGCCGGCCAAGCGTGGCCTTTGCGCCTCCGATCGCCCCTAGGTGTTCTTGCCTAGGGCAAGCTTAACCTTAGGTAGCCGTGCCTAACGCTGCGACATCAACCCTTGGTGGCTGATCCACAAGCAGCGAAAGCCGGTGGGGGGACCGAGCCGGCGCAGGACCTCAAGTAGGGGCTCAGTACGGGAGAACCCGATGAGCATCGTTTGCCGCGTTCGCTGGACCTCGAAGGTGGCCGTCATGGCCGGGGCCTTTCTGGCGGGACTGTCGCCGGGTCCGCTCGAGGCCGGCGATGAGGACGCCGGGATCATTCCTTCGGCGCAATACGCCAGCCTGCCGTCCCAGGAGCGCCTCGACGACCCCGCCGCCACCGGAAGCCTGCCAGGCGCGAGGGCACTTTCTGGTTTCTCGTCGCTGGTGTCCCTGGGAACGATCACCCTGCGCGCCAGCGCCCCCACCCACTGCATTCCGGGCAACCTGCGCGACGTGGTGGCGTCCGTCGCCGCGACGTTCGGCCCCGTGAGCATCGAGTCGACCCATCGCAGCAGCGGCCGCAATTGGCGCGCCGGCGGCGCCCGCCACTCCCTGCACCTCTCCTGCCGCGCGGTCGATTTCCGCGTGCGGGCGAAGGCGCGGGGCGTGATGGCCTACCTGCGAGCGCATCCCCAGGTCGGCGGCCTCAAGATCTATCGCAACGGGATCATCCATATCGACAACGGCGAGCGCCGTTCCTGGTGACGATCCGTGCCGGCTCCGATACAACGGCGGGATGTTCGAGACCTTCACACACCGACAGATCGAAACCTCCGGCGCCGTCATCAACCTCCGCCATGGCGGAAGCGGACCGCCGGTCCTCCTGCTGCACGGGCATCCGCAAACCCATGTCATGTGGCACAAGGTGGCGCCGAAGCTCGCCGAGACCTACACGGTCGTGTGCGCCGATCTGCGCGGATACGGCGACAGTTCGAAGCCCGCGACGACCCCGGACCACGAGCCCTATTCCAAGCGCGCCATGGCGCGCGACCAGGTCGAGGCGATGCAGGCTCTCGGCTTCGAGCGTTTCGCCGTCGTCGGGCATGATCGCGGCGGGCGCTGCGCCTACCGCATGGCGCTCGATCATCCGGACCGGATCGTGTCGCTGTCCGTCCTCGACATCATCCCGACGGCCGAGCATTTCCAGCGCACCGACATGGCCTTCGCCATGGGCTACTGGCACTGGTTTTTCCTCGCCCAGCCGCACCCGATCCCCGAGCGCCTGATCGCGTCGGATCCGGACGTGTTCTATCTGCGCCGCGGGCGCTCGCTGTTCGACGAGGCGGCGCTCGCGGAATATCGCCGCTGCTACACGGATCCGACGACGATCCACGCCATGTGCGAGGATTACCGGGCCGGCGCCACCATCGACATGCGCCTCGACGAGGAAGACCAGAAGGCCGGCCGCCGCATCGCCTGTCCGGTGCAGGCGCTCTGGGGCCTGAAGAACGGGCTCGAGCGGTGGTACGACGTCGTCGGGGTCTGGCGCGACTGGGCCGGCAGAGTGGAAGGCCACGGCATCGATTGCGGCCATTATCTCGCCGAGGAGGCCCCCGAGGAAACGCTGGCGGCTCTGGAGCCCTTCCTGGAGAGGGCGTTCAAAGACTAATCTCAGACGTCATGGCCGGGCTTGACCCGGCCAACCCGATGCGAAAGGTGCGGCGTCTCCGGAGATCGGAATCACCGGCACAAGGCCGGTGATGACGACGAAGGTGAGCACTCCGACACCGTGTCAGGCGGAGGTCGCAAGGTCGAACGGGCCTATGCGAACGGCGCGATCGCGATCCCGTTTGCCTCCAGATTCGCGCGGACCGTCCGGGCCATGGCGACGGCGCTCGGCTCGTCGCCATGCACGCAGATCGTGTCGATCTCGACCGGGATCCGCTTTCCGGACACTGTCGTGATCGCCCTGTCCTGCACGGCGCGGAGAATGCGCTCGGCGGCGAATTCCGCATCGTGCAGCACGGAACCCGGCTTCTTCCGGCTGGTGAGCGTGCCATCGTCCTCGTAGGTGCGGTCGGCAAAGATCTCGCGGGCGACCTTCACGCCAATCTGCTCGGATGCCTTTTCCATGGGAAGGCCCGGCATGCAGACATTGACCAGGCTCCGATCGACGCCCTTGATGGCCCGGGCGATGGCAAGCGCGAGGTCCATGTCCTCGTTGGCCATGTTGTTGAGCGCGCCGTGCGCCTTCACGTAGGTGACCTTGTGCCCGGCCAGCGCCGCGAGAGCCTGCATGGCGCCGATCTGATAGGCCACCATGCGCTCGATCTCGGCCGGCGAGTCGCCGCGGATCATGCGGCGTCCGAAGCCGTGAAGGTCATTGAAGCCCGGATGCGCCCCGATGGCGACACCCTTGCGCTTCGCGATCTCCGCCGTGCGGAACATGATCGACGGATCGCCCGCGTGATACCCGCAGGCGATGTTGGCCGACGAGACGATGTCGAGCATCGCCTCGTCGTCGCCCATCGGCCAGGGGCCGTATCCTTCACCCATGTCGCAATTGAGATCGATCGTCATGTCCGTCACACCAGAACCGGCTGGGCCGTTTGCTGCCCCACATGGAAGATGCGCTTGTAGCGCTCGACCTCCGCCCTCGGCCCCATGGCCTTGGTCGGATTGTCGGAGAGCTTCACCGTCGGCCGGCTGTCGGCCGAGATCACCTTGCACACGATGGAGATCGGGTCGAGGGCTCCCTCGGGCGCAAGGCCGCGGAAATCGTTGGTGAGCAGCGTGCCCCAGCCGTAGCCGATGCGCATGCGACCGCGGAAATGCCGGTGGATGCGCTCGATCACGTCCACGTCGAGCCCGTCGGAGAAGATCGCGAGCTTGTCCTTCGGGTTCTGCCCGCGCTCGTTCCACCACGCGATGGCTTCCTCGCCCCCCTCGATCGGATCCTTCGAGTCGACGCGGATGCCCGTCCAGGACGCCACCCAGTCGGGCGCGTTGCGCAGGAAGTTCGTGGTGCCGTAGGTATCCGGCAAGATGACGCGCAGGTTCCCCTCGTAATCCTGCTGCCAATCCGCCAGCACCCGATAGGGCGATTCCGCCAGTTCCTCGTCGCTGTCGGTCAGGGCCGCGTAGACCATCGGCAACTCATGGGCGTTCGTGCCTACGGCCTCGACCTCCTGGCGCATGGCGATGAGACAGTTGGAGGTGCCGAGAAACGAGGAGCCGAGTCCCTCCATCATCGCCTGAACGCACCAGTCCTGCCAGAGGAAGCCGTGCCGCCGCCGCGTGCCGAAATCGGAGATGGACAGATCCGGGAGCTTTCTCAGGCGCTCGATCTTCTCCCAGACCCGCGTCATCGCCCGGGCATAGAGCACCTGAAGCTCGAACTTCGCCATGCCCTTGAGCACGCCGCGGGAGCGCAGCTCGTTGAGGATCGCGAGCGCCGGGATCTCCCACATGGTGGTTTCGATCCAGGGCCCATGGAAGGTCAGCACATATTGGCCGTCCTCCTTCTCGAGCAGGTATTCCGGGAAGCGGAAGGTTTCGAGCCAGTCCATGAACTCCGGCGAGAACATCTGCCGCTTGCCGTAGAACGTGTTGCCGCGAAGCCAGGTGGACTCGCCCCGCGTCAGGGAGAGGCTGCGCACGTGGTCGAGCTGCTCGCGCAGCTCCCCGGCATCGATGATGTCGGCCAGTCGGATGCGGGTGGTGCGGTTATGAATGCCGAACGTGACCTGCACGTCCCGATGGCGGCGAAAGATCGTCTGCGCCATCAGAAGCTTGTAGAAATCCGTATCCAGGACGGACCGGACGATCGGGTCGATCTTCCAGGTATGGTTGTAGACCCGGGTCGCGATGTCCACCATCGCCTGCTCCATGCCACTCGAGGGAGGCGAGACAATAGCGAAGGGGCGCCCGGGATGAAAGAGTGCCGGCTACGAGACTTTGTGAGGCCTCTCACGGAGGCAGGACATCCACCTGGATCGACGCGTAATAGGCCGCCACGTCGGCGATGTCCTCGTCGGACAACTCCTTCGCTACAATGTTCATGGACTCGTTCTTGCGCTCGCCGGACCGATAGGCCTCGAGGCTCCTGGTGAGATAAGTCTCGACCTGACCGGCGAGGTTGGGCGCCTCGGGGTTCTTCGACAGCCCGTCGAGGCCGTGGCAGCCCTGACATGTGGTGAGCTTCTGGCGCCCGGCCCTGGCGTCTCCTGCCTGGCTCGGACCGCAAGCAAGGCTGCCCAGCAGCATGGCCGTGAATGCGAGGAAATGGCTCGTCTTCATGCGTGATGGTCCCATGGGAAGCGGGCGCGCCGCGTGGCGCGCCCGTCGGGAGATCGTTACCGGCCTTCGTAGGAGATGCGGTAGACCGCGCCGGCCGTATCGTCCGACACCAGCAGGGAGCCGTCGGGCAGCATGGCGACGTCCACCGGCCGCCCGAGATACTCGCCGTTGTCTGTCAGCCATCCTTCCGCGAAGATCTGCGGCTTGTCGGCTGTCCCGTCCTGCTTGATCGGCGTGAACATGATCCTCGCGCCGACCGGTTTGGTGCGGTTCCAGGAGCCGTGCTGGGCCGAGAAGATGCCGCCTTGATAGGTCTGCGGGAGCATCTTGCCCGTGTAGAACATCATGCCGAGATCCGCCGCATGAGGATCCATTTCGGCCTGCGGTCCGACGACGCCGGCCGGAACCTGATCGTCCTTGTACTCGACCGTGCGGACGGTGCCGCCGCCATAATGCGGGAAGCCGAAATTCTGTCCCATACTGGCGATGCGGTTCAGCTCGCCGGGAGGCTGATCGTCGCCCATTCCGTCGACCTGGTTGTCGGTGAACCACAGCGACTTGTCAGCGGGGTTGAAGTCGATGCCGACCGAGTTGCGGATGCCCGTCGCATAGACCTCGCGGTTCTTGCCGTCCTGATCCATGCGGATGATGCCGCCGATGCCTGTCCGCTTGTAGAGGTCGAGCTTGTCTTTCGCCGGTACGTTGAAGGGCTGGCCGAGCGCGATATAGAGCTTGTTGTCGGGCCCGACCCGGCAGACGCGGGCCGTATGGTTGAAGCTTTCCTCCGACGGCGGGATGAGGTCTCCCTGCTTGGCGACCACGAAGGCCGCGACATCCGGTCCTTCGTAGAAGAACTCGGCGGCCGGGAATTGCAGCACTCGGTTCTGCTCGGCGACATAAAGCATCCCGTCACGCGAGAAGCAGACGCCGTTGGGAATCTTGAACGCGACGGACGGGGCGAACTGCTTGACCTCGTCGGCGACGCGATCCTTGTCGCGATCTGTCACGACATAGACGTTGTTCTTGCGGGTTCCGACGAAGACCACGCCGGCATTGGGGCCGACCGCCATGTGGCGCGCATCGGGCACGATCGCATAAAGATCGATCTTGAAACCGGCCGGCAACTGGATTTTCTCGAGGTTCTTCCGAATGGCATCGGCGCGACGCCCCTCCTGCGCGATGGGTCGCGGCTCGGTGGTTCCCGTGCTCTGGAACGACGTCAGCTTCTCGAGATTGCCTGTCGGCGATTGGGTGGCAGGCTGAGCGAAACTCGAGGACGCGAAAGCAACAATCGAAACTGCGGCAAGCAGGACGAACTTCATTGTTTCCTCCCTAAGACCGCCCCCAAGGCCTGTTCTTGATTACGACGAACGGTTTTTTCCGTATTGTCTTCGTTGCTCAAACATACCTAAGCTTCTTCCGTAAAGGTAGATAGAATCAAGCCAAAGAAAAGGGGCCGCGTGCGGCCCCGAGACTGTCGCGCTGCAGCGAAACCTCAGCTCAGATTGACCTTCGCCTGATCGCCAGGATGGGGCGGCTGACCGGTGATGGCAGCCTTCGCATAGCCGTAGAGATGCACCAGGGTCGACGAGGGACTGTCCCAGTATTCGCCCTTGGCCGGGTGAACGCGGATCAGGGCGATCTGCGGATCGTCCACGCCCTTCGGGAACCACGCCCGCAGAGGCTCCGACCATTTCTCCTCGATCGTCGCCTTGTCGCGCACGATCTCGGCCCGTCCTGTCACCGACACATAGGTCTGGCTGCTCGGATCGGCATATGCGAGGTTGACCTCGTTGTCGCGGGAGAGTTCCGTCGTCTTGGGCGATTGGATCTGGGTGAAGAACCAGAGATCCCCGTGCTCGTCCGCCTCCTGGCTGTGCATGGGCCTGCTGTGCAAGGTACCGTCCGTGTCGACGGTGGTCATCATGGCGATCTTCACGTCCTTGATCAGGTCATAGAGCTTCCCGGCATTCGGATCGTTATGGCCGTGTTGGTGCATCGTCGTCTCCTCGATCGTATGTGGCAGGCACTCGGGATTGATCAGCCAAGGCAGTGACGCGGCCGGCCGGGCCGGCTCCCGAGGGATCGGGTGAACAACGGACAAGGTGCAGTTTGGTTCGGGATATGCACCCTGGCCGCCATCGATGGCCTTAACGCGCAGGCTCCGGACCTATACATGAAGGGCAGAATCCTCGGAGCCATCAGGAGACGACATCGTGGCCATTACCCGTGAGCATGTGCTGCAGGCCTTGTCGACCGTCATGGTCGACGCCGGCGGAACCAACCTCGTCGCCTCGGGACGGCTGTCGGACGTGGTGGTGGACGATGCGAGCCGCGTCATGTTCTCCATCACCATCGATCCATCGGAAGCCGCCGCCATGGAGCAGGTGCGGCAGGCCGCCGTCACGGCCGTGCAGGGCCTGCCGTCCGTGAAGGGCGTCTTCGCCAGCCTCACGGCCGACCGGCCCTCCGGTTCCGGCGCATCCCCTTCCCCGGGCGCCCCGCAGCGGCCGCGAGCGGCGGCCCAGCCCAGGAATCAGCGCATTCCCGGCGTGCAGCATGTGATCGCGGTCGCGTCCGGCAAGGGTGGCGTCGGCAAGTCCACGACGGCCTGCAACCTGGCTCTCGGCCTGAAGGCCCTCGGGCTGAAGGTCGGCCTGCTCGATGCGGACATCTACGGCCCCTCGGTGCCGAAGCTCCTCGGCATTCACGGCAAGCCGCGCCTGCTCGAGAACCGCGTTCTCGAACCAATGGAAGCCTTTGGGCTGAAGGTCATGTCGATCGGCTTCCTGGTCGAGGAGGAAGCGGCCATGATCTGGCGCGGACCGATGGTGATGTCGGCCATTACCCAGATGCTGCGGGAGGTCGCCTGGGGTGATCTCGACGTGCTCGTAGTCGACATGCCCCCGGGCACCGGCGATGCGCAGCTCACCATGGCGCAGGCTACGCCGCTGGCCGGCGCCGTAATTGTGTCGACGCCGCAGGACCTTGCCCTCATCGATGCCCGACGCGGGGTGTCGATGTTCAAGCGGGTGGAGATCCCGATCCTCGGCATCGTCGAGAACATGGCGACCTTCATCTGTCCGCATTGCGGCCAGAGCTCCCACATCTTCGGCCATGGCGGAGCGCGTGAGGAGGCCAGGCGTCTGGACGTCCCCTTCCTCGGCGAAGTTCCACTGTCCATGACGATCCGCGAGTTGTCCGATTCGGGCCGGCCCGTCGTCGTGGCCGATCCGGACGGACCGCATGCCGGTATCTACAAGGACATGGCACGGCAGATCTGGACTGCGCTCACGGGGGGCGCCACAGCCAGGCCGGCTCCCCGCATCGTGATCGAATGAGCGGGGCCGCCACGATGCCGCCGACTGTCGGGGTCGTTCTCGCGGGAGGCCTTTCGCGGCGCATGGGCGGCCAGGACAAGGTTCTGCTGGCGTTCGAGGGTCTCACGCTCCTCGAATACGTGGCGCAGCGCCTCGCCCCGCAATGCGAGAGCCTCATCGTCAACGCGAATGGCGAACCCCGGCGCTTCGGAACCCTCCCCTTCCCTGTCGTGACGGATTCGGTAGCCGGGCATCTCGGGCCCCTGGCAGGCATCCTGACGGCTCTCGAATGGACCCAGGCCCACCGCCCGGGCGTCGAATGGGTAGTCAGCGTTCCGGCCGATACGCCCTTCGTCCCGTCCGATCTCGTGGGGCGCCTGCATGAGGCGCGCGGCGAATCCAGGCATCCTCTGGCTTGCGCGTCATCGGGCGAACAGCTGCATTTCGCCGTCGGGCTCTGGCCGATCTCCCTCCGGCAAGACCTGCGCGAGATGCTTGTGAAAAGCGACATACGCAGCATCCGGGATTGGGCGAAGCGTCATGGATATGCCGAAGCCTCCTGGCACACCGAGCCGCGCGATCCCTTCTTCAACATCAACACGCCGGATGATTGGGTAACCGCGAAGGTTTTGCTGCAGCAGGAGCGGAGGCGATGACCGAACTCGATCTTTCCGGACTGAAATGCCCGCTGCCGGTCCTGCGCACGCGAAAGGCTCTGCTCGGCATGGCGCCCGGCGAAAAGCTGCGTGTGGTCTGCACCGACCCGTTGGCTGGCATCGACGTCCCCAATCTGATCCGCGAGACCGGCGACATTCTGGAGGAGCAAACGCAGGACGCCTCCCGGATCAGATTTCTGATCCGCAAGGCGGGTCATCCTGAATGAGGCGGCCCGGCGAGACGCCGGGCCGACCGAAATGCCTGTGCAGTAATCAGGTGCTCTTGCGCAGCGAGTCCTTGATGCCGCCGACGGTGTTCTGGATCTTGCCCTCGGCCTTATCCATCTTGCCTTCGGTTTCCATCTTCGAATCGCCCAGAGCCTTGCCGAGACCTTCCTTGAGGCGGCCCTTGATGTTCTTCATGCTGCCTTCGGTGCGATCGTTATCCATGGTGTAACTCCTGAAACTGGCTTCCAGACATGGAAACGCCGTTTCTGACAGCCGGTTTCAACGAAAGTGCCAAGTGCGGCAATTGTGACGCTCCCGACCTCACGTCCCGGTGATCGCGGGACAGTATTCAATCTCCCGAAATCTGGAGACACTTCTTGTCTATTCGTGCGGCTGTCACTCTGTTTCCGCCATGACTGCCTCTCATCTCTCATAGTGCTCGGCAATTTCAGTTAATTTACTTGCACGATTTGGTTTGCGGCGGCTCTGCAGCGTCCTGCGAGGGTGGGTATGGACAACGGATGGAGGCGCACTAATTCGCAACGAACCGGCTTTAACGTTATAAAGTTAACAGGTGTCGCGTCCGTGTCCGCAGCCAACCGACGTCCCCCCCGATCGACCCAGACCGCCCCGCGCCGCGCTCACAGCCGCGCCGCCCTCAGAGGTCCGGCCCATTCGCTCGACCGGGTCGCCCTTCTGGCCCATCAGCTGAGAACCCCGCTCTCGGCCATCAATGCTCTGGCGCAAGGCTTGATCCGACGTGCGGACCGGCTCGGCACCACCGACATCCAGGCCAAGGCCGAGAAGATCTGGCGCGCCAGTTTGCGCCTGGACGAGCTGATTGACACGATCCTGTCCTACACCCGGGCCACTGCCGGCGGAATCGTGCTCAATCCAAGCGAATTCAACCCGGACGAACTCATCCGTCGGGTGTGCCGGGAGCAAGGCGGACAGGAGCCGTCCCGCCCGTTTCAGGTCCAGATCCGCGGCTTGCCCGAGATCGTCATCGGCGATCCCATTCTGCTGGAGCAGGCCCTCGTCATCGTTCTGTCGAACGCCATGAAATATTCCCTGCCGGAACGGCCGATCCACATCGTGGCATCCAGGAAGGGCGGCATGATCCGGATCGTCGTCAAGGATCGCGGGATCGGGATCCCCGAACGGGACATGCCCTTCATCATGCAGCCCTTCTTCCGGGGCCGCAACGCGAAGACGTTGCCCGGCACGGGATTAGGCCTCAGCCTCGCCTGGTACATCCTCAAGCTCCACGGCGGCGACCTGGAGATCGACAGCCAGGAGGGCCGCGGAACCAAGGTCGCGATGGTGGTGCCGCAAACCAACGCGACGGGACTCAGCTATTCCATCTGAAGCCCTAAGCCGATCCTCTCAGGGACGGATGAGGATGCAGCGGAAGTCGTTCACGTTGGTCAGGGTGGGACCCGTCACCACGAGCCTGTCGAGCTGCGCGAAGGCCGTGTAGGCATCGTTCCTGTCGAGGTGAGCCGCCAGGTCGATTCCGGCCTTGCGGGCATTCTCGAAGAGGCTTCCGTCGAACCAGGCGCCGGCGTTGTCCTCCGAGCCGTCGATCCCGTCCGTATCGCAGGCGATCGCGGAGATTTTTCGCTCGTCCTTCAGGGACAGGGCGAGAGACAGCAGGAACTCGGCATTGCGCCCGCCCCGTCCCTGCCCGCGCACCGTCACCGTGGTCTCGCCGCCGGAGAGCAGAACGCACGGCGCACGGGCCGGCTCCCCGTGCATCAGGGCCGAGCGGGCGATCCCCGCCATGACGCGCCCAACCTCCCGGGCCTCCCCCTCGAGCGCATCACCGAGCACGAGCGGGGTCAGACCCAGCTCGCGGGCTTTCGCGGCGGCGGCATCGAGCGCCATCTTGGGCGTCGAGAGCATATGCACCACGCCGCCGGCGACGGGCTCGGTCACGGCGTTGGAACGGATGGTCGCGCGGACATGGTCCGGCACGTCGATGCCATATTTGCGCAGGATGCCGAACGCGACGTCCGGTTCGACGCGCTCGGGGATCGTCGGACCCGACCCGATGCTGCCGGGATCGTCACCCGGAACATCCGAGATCAGGTAGGTGACGAGCGGCGCCTTCCCGACCGCCGCCGCGAGGCGCCCGCCCTTGATGGCGGAGAGCGACTTGCGCACCAGGTTCATCTCCCCGATCGGCGCGCCCGATTTCAGCAGGGCCCTGTTGAGATCCTGCTTGTCGGCCAGCGTCACCCCGTCCGCCGGGAGCGACAGCAGCGAGGAGGCGCCGCCGGACATGAGGCAGACCACGAGATCGTCGGGGCCGGCCTGCTGGGCCAGGGCCAGGATCCGCCCTGCGGCCTGGAGGCCGGCCTCGTCGGGAACCGGATGGGCGGCCTCGACGATCTCGATGGAGCGCGTCGGCACCGCATGCCCATAACGGGTGACCACGAGCCCCTCGCAAGCCCCCCCCGCGCGGGCCCAGGCTTCCTCGAATGCCGCCGCCATGCGGGCCGAGGCCTTGCCGGCGCCGAGGACGATCGTCCGCCCTTTCGGCCTGGGCGGGAGCCGGCCGTCGAACTGACCATCGGGAAGCGCCGCCTTCAGGGCGGCATCGAACAGGGCATAGAGGATTTCGGCATCGTTTGGCATGGCGTCACTTTACGTCAGAAATCCCCTTCGTGAAGTCATCCGTTGACGATTGCACACAGGGCGGCGTGCCTGCTCGTCATTGATCCGGCATCGACCCTGGCACACGCAGGAGGATCATGCTTAAAGGCGGTCCGTTAGCCGTCTCATGATTGTCACGCCCGAGGATGACGCACCGATGTCCCAGCCGTTTTCCGCTTCCCTGCCTCTGTCCTCGGACGAGCACGGCATGAAGCCCCTGTCCGAGATGCCGCTGGAGACGGCGCGCTCCATCCGCGTGGTGCTGACCGACATCGACGACACCATCACCACGGAGGGAATGCTGACGGCCTCAGCCTATGGGGCCCTTGAGCGGCTGCACCGCGCAGGCTTCATCGTGATCCCCGTGACGGGCCGTCCGGCCGGATGGTGCGATCACATCGCCCGCATGTGGCCCGTCGATGCCGTGGTGGGAGAAAACGGCGCCTTCTATTTCCGCTACGATCGCGAGCGCAGGACGATGGAGCAGCGGTTCTGGGCGAGTTCGGAAGAGTTGGCGCGGAACCGCGCGAAGCTTGACGCCATCGAGGCGGAAGTGCTCGCGAGCGTTCCCGGCACCGCGCTCGCCAGCGATCAGGCGTACCGCCTGGCGGATCTCGCCATCGACTTCTGCGAGGATGTCCCTCCCCTACCGGAATCCGAGGTCGACCGGATCGTTGCCGCCTTCGAGCGCGCAGGCGCGCAGGCCAAGGTCAGCTCCATTCATGTGAACGGCTGGTTCGGCGACTACAACAAGCTGACCATGGCCCGGACTCTGCTCGCCGACGTGTTCGGCATGGCATGGGACGAGGCAAGGAAGACCGTGATCTACGCGGGCGATTCCCCGAACGACGAGCCCATGTTCGCAGCCTTTCCCGTGAGCGTCGGCGTCGCCAACATCCAGGCCTTCGCGCATCGCCTCATCAGCAAGCCCGCCTATGTGGCGAGCGGCCATTCGGGAGAAGGGTTCGTGGAACTGGCCGAGTTGCTGCTCAGGGCGAAGGGCGCATAGGAGAGCGGTTTTTGTCCTCAGCTCCGCCGACAAAAAAGCCCGGCGATGCCGGGCTTTTCCGTGCTCACAGACCTGCGAGAGCGATGTACTTGATTTCGAGGAAGCCCTCGATGCCGTACCTGGAGCCC
>NZ_JAGPUP010000455.1:0-16771 GCF_018069605.1 Microvirga sp. HBU67558
CCCAGCATAGCCGGTGGGTCAGATTTGAATCGGCGACCGGGTCAGTTTCTCATCGGCGGCAACACACGAGAGGCTCTGTTCTCCTGGGCTGCGTTGCGCCAGGATGAGGTTGACCTGACGTTTGTTGGCCACGCCACCTTCCTGATCGAGACGCCGCAGGGGGTGCGGATTGCCACCGACTACAGTGACGGCAGCCGCCCGTCCATCACCCCTGACGTGGCTACCATGAACAAGGCTCATGCTACCCACTTCAGCTATCACCCTGATCCAGCTATCAGGCATGTGCTCAAGGGTTGGAACCCGGCCGGAGGTCCCGTCATCCACGACCTGACGGTGCAGGATGTACGCATCCGGAACGTCTCGACCAACATCCGGAGCTCTCAAGGGGCAACGGAATACGACGGCAATTCCATCTTCGTGTTCGAAACCGCTCAGCTGTGCATCGCGCATTTGGGTCACCTGCATCACACCCTCTCGCCCGAGCACCTGAAGAGGCTGGGGCGGATCGATGTTCTGCTGGTGCCGGTGGATGGCGGCTACACGCTCGAGACGTTTGACATGATGGAGGTGCTCCGCGCGATCAATGCCCCACTCATGATCCCGATGCATTACTTTGGGCCGTCAACCCTCAACCGCTTTCTCGCCTCCGCCCGAGCGTACTTCCCGGTGGAGTTCAGCGACACGGCAGCCATCACCCTGTCCCGTGCCACACTTCCGAAGACCCCAACCATCCTGGTCCTGCCGGGGCATTGAGTGGTGGCGGAGCAGGTGCATTAGGCCATCTGACTTGCAATCAGAGGATCCTGGGTTCGAGTCCCAGCGCGCTCACCAAACTTTATCAAGCACTTAGTCGCTGGTTTAGTTTGGTTCTGCTTCCCAGAAAACCGGATTGGGAAGCGTATGGGAAGCAAGCTCAACTGACTGAGCTTTTCCCCGCTATCGCATCGGTTTGCCCGCAGGTCGAACCCTACTGCCAGAATCAGCGAAAGTCAGGAATCAGCCAGAAAGCGGACCTTGTTACGGTCGCGCTGAATGGCTCAGTTTGACCCAACACGGACCTTCGAACGCTGTCACTGGCGAGATCGTCTGGTGCCGCAGTTCTAGGTTCGAGCACTCCTCGCAAATCCGTTGTCCAGTGCTCCACCACTTCAGTAGTAATAACCCCCGAACAGGGATCCACCCACAAGCGAGAGCATCAGGAAAAAGCCGATAAGCAGGAACATCGCCAGGATCACGAAACGCATTAAGCAGCCGCCCAGCGCCGCCCCAACCGGTGGGGGTTCCGGGGTGGTGTAGGTTGCTCCTCGGGACATGCGGCCGGCACGTGAAGCGGCCCTGAGGATCTCCAGCATTCTTGCCGTACGGACATCGCGCACCGAGGCGCTCTCATCGCTTGCACCTCGATCCGGATCGGGCGACCTCTCCCGTTCTCCGCGACCCCAGGGTGTAGCGCTGGTTCTCGGGGGCGATGGTAGGGGATCCGGGCGCGGCGGTGCAGCGGGCGAGATCGTGATCCGTGGACGAGGCGGGGCGGCAGGCAAAACGGGCCTTGCCGCCGGGCGGACCGGGTCGCCGAATTTCGCGCCGCATTCCGGACAGACGAAGGCGTCGAGCCAGCGCCCGGGCTTGTGGTTTGTGCAGTAATAGCGGACCTGCGCCTCGTGACAGGCTTCGCACTCGCCAGGTGTCGCCTTCGAAGTGCCGCAGTTCGGGCAACGCAGGATTACGCCGGTCATCAATGAGGTTCCTGGATCGTTTCACTATCAGGGCCGCCGGGGGCGAGCTCTGGGTAGACTTCACGGATCATGTCGGCAGGAATGTGCAGCCGATACACCCGGGGGAGCGTTCCTTCGACAAATTGCGCCATGGTGGGAACGCGCTCGTAGGGGCCGAAGCTCTCACGGCTCAATCGGCGGGAGAGGGCTACGGTCGTCAGCACCGGATGAGCTCGATAGGCTGGATAGGCAGCGTATCTCTCCTCCACATGATCGTGGCCGCGCACCATGTGCGTGACCGGCCGCGCCAAACTGGCGCTCAGGGAACAGAAAGCGGCGAAGTCCTCATACCCGAACTGGCTTCCCCGCGAGAAGCGGTTCGGGAGCTTCTTGCGGGCTTTCGGGTGCGCTCGGGTCCAGACGAAGTCCGACAGGCACTGAGGGTCATTCCAATCTCTCGTTTCAGCGAGCCGCGCGTGCAGATCCGCCAACGGAAAGCCTCCATGGGCCACCAGGAGACCGTCTGGAAAGAAGAGCGCACGGGGAGCACGCGCGAACAGACGCACGGCCATCTTGCCGGCCCGCTCGATCCATTCATGCGCGAGATTGGCATTCAGGAAATCCGCGAAGTCCGACGGGGTCACGCTAGAGGCAAACCGCACGCCATCATAAGAGAGCGCCTCGTCGTGGTTGCCTGCGATGAGGCACACGCGATCGGGAGCGTCCACGATCAATTCGAACACGCGGAGAAGGACTTCGAGCCCGAAGCCTTCATCGTCGAAGAGATCTCCGAGAAACACGATCCGGGTCTGGGCTCCATCAGATGGCAGCGTCGGATCGCGCATCGCCGCCAGTGCAGCCTCGAGCGCCAGAAGATCGCCGTGCAAATCACCGATGATCCACAACGGATTTCCGGTATCCAAGTCGGACACTTGGATCACCTTGTCGGCGGGATCGGTGCGGTCGTTATCGAACAGCATGCCGGGTCCGTCGACTTTGTCGAGCAGCGCCTCCATCCGCTCCACTGTCGCGCGCATGTTGGAGCGGATGGAGGCCGGGTTGGCCGCTTTGCGGACAGCCTGCCAGTTCAGATCTTCTACCTCCACGATCTGTAAGAGGGGCTGCGCCATAACGGGGGTGGGAGCAGTGTCAGAAGGCAGACTGCTCATGTTCTGCGGGAGCTCTTCGCTCACCGGCGGAGGTGCCGCATCGTCCAATTTCGGTTCCCCGCCTACAACGGAAGCATCCGACGTAGGGGATTCTGGCGGTTGTGCAGGATCCTGTGCCGCAGGTTGGTCTCTGGGCACATCTTTCATCGTTGAAGCCGCTTCCCGCTCCTCCGGCTTCTCGTCTGGAGAAACGGGCTCAGGCGCTTCAGGTCCGCCAGGAAGGCTCATGGGAGTGCCCGCGCCGTGAGCGGCATCTTGACGATGCCCTTCGCCTGGCGTCCGACGGCGATCCGATCTCCTTGCCTAAGCGGGCGAGGCGCTGTGAGCGCTGCACCGTTCACGAGGGTTTCATTGGTTGTACCGGCCACAGGCGTTATCACCCATTGCCGCCCGGAATGGCGTTCCAGGATACACTGACGGCTGTCCCAGAACTCGCTGTCCGGCCCGAACTGCCGTACCAGAGTTTTTCCAAGTTCCGTCCTGACCCCGATCTGGAGTGAGCGTCCGTCCGGGCCCAGCAGTTCGATCCTGTCGGACAGGATCACCTCGGCGGCAGCTCGTGGAGCACCGTCGCCAGTGGCCGCAGCAGAGCCTTCTTTGGTGGTGGATGCCCCTGCGCCGCGCCCGCTCAGAACAGCCCGAAGTTCCGCAGCCGTCGGTCTCGCGGTGGGGTCCGGTGCAAGGCAGCGGTGCAGGAAGGAGCTGACTTCGGCATTGCTCGCTGGTGCCGGCATCACCCCAGCCAGTGCCGGAGGTTTGGCGGCATAGCTCTGGACGAGCCTTGCATACTCCGCCTGGTCCTCGACCCAATAGGGATGGTAGCCGGCGAGAAGCTCGTAGAGCATCAGTCCACAGGTAAAGACATCGGAGGCAAGCCCCGGCACGCCCCCGCGGGTCATGTGCTCGGGAGAGCGGTAGTTGTCGGTGCCGACATAGCCCTGGTGGCCATGCCAAGGTGCGCGG
The DNA here is from genome assembly GCF_018069605.1 of Microvirga sp. HBU67558. Classification (NCBI taxonomy): domain Bacteria; kingdom Pseudomonadati; phylum Pseudomonadota; class Alphaproteobacteria; order Hyphomicrobiales; family Methylobacteriaceae; genus Microvirga; species Microvirga sp. HBU67558. The sequence continues at coordinate 3,848 of NZ_JAGPUP010000455.1, forward strand.
CGGTCAGCCAAGAGCGAAAAGTCCATGTCGATCAGCTTGAGCTGGTAGCCCGAGCTGATCGTCGGGTCCTGGATCAGATATGCATTCGCCGGCTTCAGATCGGCGTGGACGATCTTGGATTCGTGCAGCGCCGCCATTCCGGTCATGAAGACCTTAGCCCAGGTGACATGACGGGCCCAAACCGCGGAGTTGTTGGTGGCGGGCACCTTGGTGCGGCGATGTTGCTCCCGTTCCTCATCGAGCATTTGCTGGAGGTCGGCGCCGTTCTCGACGAACTCGAAGGCCTGGAAGTAGCAGGGGCCGCCCCAGACCTCTTCGAACGCATCCACCTGCCGCACTGCGAACTGAGCCGCTCGCCCGTTCCGGACGCGGGCTCCGAGCTCGTTCTGGTAGGCGATGAACGCCTTGTACCAGACGACCGTAGGAGCAGGAGACTTATACTGCTTCAGAAAGACCTTCTCACCGGTCAGCGCCTCAGCTCCATAAGAGATCGCCATCATACCCGGCCCGAAGACCTTCGTGACGCGGTACTGCCGGATCCTGTCGCCGACCTTCAGCTTCTTGGCCATGGCTCGTGCTCACTGTGACAGGGTGGGTGTCTACAGCGCCACGGTCGCTGCCGAGCGCGAGACACTGGCGGCGAGCTGCTTCAGGGTGTTGCGGAAATTGACTGGATCGGACGTGAACTTCTGCAAGGCCTCCTGCGGGTTCAAGCCTTCGTACTCCACGACCTCCCATTCCGACTTGTCGATCTGACTCAGGCGATCATAGCCCTCGAAGTTGGGGGCGAAGAGGCTGAGGATGATACGATTGGCCATGACCAGGTTTGCCACATCCTGGAGCGAGCCACCCTTCGCCTCGGGAAGGCTCATGGTTTCCTTGAACGACGCATCGGTGAAGACGATGACCACGCGAGCCGCATCGCTCCTGTAGCGCCATTTAGCCGGATCTTCGGTCTGGGAACCTTTCGGGACCGCTTCCATGGAGGCAACCTTGTAGAGCGCATCGAGAAGCGATTCCGGCTCATCGCCGCCGCCGTTCGCCTGCAAGGTGCCGAGCTGTGTCTTGAGTGCTCCTGCATCGCGCACGAAGGGATGATCGACGATCCAGGGCAGCCCCTCGCCTTGGGCCGCTTCGATGTCACGATATCCGACGACCTTGCCGCGCCAGTCTCTCACGGGGGCGGCGTTGTTGGCATCGCCCCGGCTCAAGGAGTCGATAAAGGCCTCAATGTTTCGGCGGAGCGCATCGATGCAGGGCGACATGCTGCCACTGACGTCGACTAGGAAGACGATATCGGCCACACCCTTGGTTTTCGGACGCTCCTGCACGTTCGGCGGAGCAGCGACCTCGGCCGTGGCACTTTCGTTTGGAGCAGTCTCTGTTGAGGCCTCAGGCGTGGATCCGGCCGGATCCGTAGGCGTTCCGACCGCCGCTTCCGTCGAACTGGTTGGGCTCGTCGAAGGCGGGTTCCCAGGTGTCGCCGGGGTCGGTTGGTCGGAATGCTCCATATCACTCATGCATCAGCTCCAGTTAGCGCAACTCTGTTCCCGGCTCGATGGGCCGAGCTATCCAACAACAGGGCGGCCAGACCGAAGTTCCCGGCTGCGCTTGAGGTGCTCAGCGATTGATGCATGCCCAGGTGAGCCGCAGGCTTTTTCGAAGAAGGTAAGTTGTTGGGTCAGCAAATGTTACGAATGTCGCCTTCTGGCACCTCTCGGAAGTAAGCTGAGGGTCTGCTCTCGCGAGGATCACCGGACGTTCCTGGAGGCCAGGGGATCGGCAGACGATGACCCAAAGCGCCCGAAGATCCTAGACGACTAAGGGCACAAGGACCGTTGCCACAGAGAACGCCGCCCGGCCTGGGCCGAGCGGCGTCGCCAGAATTTCCGCCAAAGCATTCTATCGATCGACTACAGCTCGGAACGTGATCTCAACGAGCTGTTGCGGGAAGGCGAGCCGTGACACGCCGATAAGGTTGCTCGCGAGTTGCGGGATCTCTGCGCCATAAACCTGCTTGCGAACCTTCGAAGCCGCACTGAACGCAGCGTCGACATCCAGCACATACAATGTCTCCTCTACGACGTCATCAAAGGAGGCTCCGAACTGCGCCAGCAGGATACGCGCATTCTCGTAAGTCTGGCGGATCTGCGCTTCCATGTTGTCGAACGATTGCGGCCTTCCGGCTTCATCAAGATCAGCAGGAGCCACAAGGTTGCCCGCAGAGTCGTGGCTCAATTGCCCGGAGACGTAGATTGTATCCTTCACCTTGATAGCCTGTACATATCCGAAGGCTTTCTCCCAAGCGACCCCATGATTTGCCGCCTGAACCGGTGCCCTAGTTTTGCTATCACTCATCTTCTGCGCTCCCTAGCTTGCTGTCGGTAGACTGTACGAGATGTGGAGCATGCCATTACACCTCGTTATCGGATATATGGCTCGCTCAGAAGGCTAGAATCCCAAACTAGGATCGGAGCAGGAACGGATTTCCCACCCCTAGAACTCATTCACGGGAGCGAAGGGGAGGGAACGTTACTCCACCATTTCCGTATCGAACTCGGCCAAGGTGCTCCGCAACTGAGATCGATCCTCGAGGCTTCTCAAGCGCGCGATGAGGCGATCCAATCGTGGCGTGAGAAAGATCAGGTACCGGCTCGGCTCTATGACCCTGTAGGTATGAGCCAGACCGGCCGGGACAAAGACAGTGGTGCCGGCCGGAGCGTCAACCTCGCCGTGCTCGAACCGAAAGCGGAGACATCCTTCCAGAACGTGCCAAGCTTCATCGTCGCAGTGGTGAACGTGCAGGTAGGATGGCCCGGAGTCGTTCCACTCCCGGATAACCAAGGTTTCTCCAGCGGCTGAAACCGGCCCAAAGCCGGGAGTGGCGATGGTGGGCTCGAGCAGAACTGGTGAAGCTGTCATGCGGGGTCCTCCAGCGGCGGGGCCATTCTTAGCAAGCGGCACAAGCCTCCGCCTGCGACGGCAACATTACTGGATCGACCGATCTGTTTCGGTGCGGCGCCTCACACCTGGCTGACCTACCTAGAGCAGGTTGTTTACCTCGCACGGTCTGTAGCTCAAACCGGTCGTGCCGCAGCGTACTAGACGGCAGGTTGCAGGCGAAAAGCGGACGTTCACACGGCAAAGCCGTACGGCTGCCCATGACCCTGGTTGTGTAAAAACGCTGGCGGCGGGACAGGGCAGGGAGTGGTAGGAGAGCCCAGCCATGTTTGGGGGATCCGATGAGACGCTTTGTCGAAGGCGTGGATCGCAGCCAGACCACCCTGTTTCCCGAAAGCCTGGAGGACTGGGTTGATGAGAACAACCCGGTGCGCGTCATCGATGCCTTTGTGGATGCCCTCGATCTGAGGGCGCTGGGCTTTGACGGGGTGGTGCCCGAAGCCACCGGACGCCCGTCGTACCATCCCGCTAGCCTGCTCAAGCTGTACATCTACGGCTATCTCAACCGGGTGCAATCGAGCCGGCGCTTGGAGCGCGAGGCCGGTCGCAATGTTGAGCTGATGTGGCTCACCGGCCGCCTGAGCCCCGATCACAAGACCATCGCCAATTTCCGCAAGGACAATGGCCGTGCCATCCGTCAGGTCTGCGTCCAGTTCGTTGTGCTCTGCCGCAAGCTGGGCCTGCTGAGCACTGCCAGCGTGGCTATCGACGGCTCCAAGTTCAAAGCCGTGAACAACCGGGATCGCAACTTCACGCGGGCGAAGGTCGAGCGCCGCCGCGCCCAGATCGAGGAGAGCGTGGCGCGTTATCTCCGGCAACTCGACACGGCTGACCGGCATGATCCAACAGAAGCCCTGGCGGCTAGGACCTCCCGGCTGAAAGAGAAGATCGCCCGGCTTGAGCAGGAGATGCAGCGTCTGGCCGAGTTGGAGGCGCAGATGCTGGCCTCTCCCGACCAGCAGATCTCGCTCACCGATCCCGATGCCCGCTCGATGGCGACCAGCGGGCGCGGCTCCGGAGTGGTGGGCTACAACGTGCAGGTGGCGGTCGAGACCGAGCATCATCTGATCGTGGCCCATGAGGTGACCAACGACGGCTGCGACCGCGCTCAACTCTCCGTCATGGGCAAGGAAGCCAAGGCTGTCCTGGAGGCGGAGACGCTCGAGGCTGTCGCTGACCGAGGTTACTGGGACAGCGCGGAGATCCTGGCCTGCGACCAAGCGGGAGTGACCGTCACCCTGCCCAAGCCGATGACCTCCGGCTCGAAGGCGGATGGGCGGTTTGGCAAGCAGGACTTCGTCTACCTGCCCGACGAGGATGCCTATCGCTGTCCGGCGGGCGAGAAGCTCAAGTACTACTTCAGCAACGTCGAGCGGGGGCTGACGCTACGGCACTACTGGACCATGGCCTGTCATACCTGCCCGCTGAAGAGCCACTGCACGACGGCCAAGGAGCGCCGGATCGTGCGCTGGGAGCACGAGGATGTTCTGGAGGCGGTCCAGAGCCGGCTTGATCTGAACCCGCAGGCCATGCGCCAGCGGCGGGAGGTGGTCGAGCATCCGTTTGGCACGATTAAGCTGCGCATGGGCGCCACCCATCTCCTGATGAAGACCTTGCGGAAGGTGGCCAGCGAGATGGCCCTGCACGTGCTGGCCTACAATCTCACCCGGGTGCTGAACATCCTGGGCATCCAGCCGCTGATGGCTGCCCTCAGGGCCTAGGAGCAGGGCTTTGCTCGTGCCATTAAGCCCGTGACAGGCCGGATTCGCGCGCAACAGACGATGGCAGCTTCATTCCATCGCCGATGAGCCAATCCGCACTCGCCGGTGATGGTGAAGGGCTTTGGAGCGGGGAAAGCTGCGATCCGTCCTCTGCCGAAGCGTTTTGACACGACCAAGACCCGCAGCCGACCTTCCGTTTTCAACCTCTCATGTAAATCGTATGCAATCCGGCGGCGGCAAAACCTCTCAACGAAACTTGAGAGGTGAGTGACCGTGAGGCGGTGCAGATCATCATCAACGAGCCGGGGCAAGGTCGCAGGTTTAGCCTGGGGCTCAACCCGTGATGGGTTCAGCCGCGCTTTTGTCCTTCCGATCCGGGTGGGGCTGACGGCAGCTTTCGCTCGTGGGCTGCGTACGGGAGCCGCGGACCTTCAAGACCAAGATGATCGAGCTCAGCACGAGCCCGAGGGCACTGAAGATCAGCACGGGCAGGCTGCCAAGTGCGTAGCCGTAAACCGTCCAGAGCAGGAGCCCGAAGGTGCGCACCGCGAACATGCGCAGGGAAAGCGCCGCGACATCGCCAGTCCGGCAGCATTTCACGACCTGCGGCATGAAGCTGTAGAGACCGATGCAGCCGGCGGCGAACCCAGTCAGGGTTGAGAGGGATAGATCCATGGTTCAGCGCGCTCCCACTGACTTGAGGCTGCGGCGCTTCAGCACGAGGATAATGCCGGCGAAGACTACGTTGATGGCGTTGAACAGGATCACGGGCACGCTCACGATCATCAGCCCGTGCACGATCCACAGGCCATAGGCAATCAGCGAAGCCACGTACATGCGCTTCGAGATCGCTTCGGTGTCTCCTTCACGCCAAGCCTTGATGACCTGCGGCACGAAGCTGAGGCTGGTGCACAGCCCCGCTGCCAAGCCCAAGGCCGTCAGCCACCACGTCTGCATAGCCCGCTCTCCCATCGCGCGAATGTCGTGAACACATCGAGCGTTGGCGAGGTTCCCGTCACAGGCGATCGTGCCGCACCGTTGCCTCTCCTGCTTCCAGGCAGGGGATGCGGCTCAAGCGTATGCCAGGCATGCCAAGGACAAGGAGCCCCGTTCGGACAGTGAATGGGGCCCAGTCTACGGAAGCCGGTCAAGGAGGCCTGTGGGAGCACAGGTTGCCTCCGCAGGAGATCAACCGCACATCCTCATCAACGTTCCTCGGCAGGAGCGTTGGAACCTATAGGTGACACGGAGCTCGGGAATTGGATGGACGAGAGCTTTTCGCCCGTGATCGTGGTGTACGGCTTGGCCGTCATCCTGGGTGTGGGCAAGGCCTGCACCCTGCTGATCTGGCGCACCCTCTCAAAACCACGGCCAAGCGTCCGAGAGGAGGTGCGGGAGGCATGGCGCCGCCGGACCCAGCGAAACTCGCCCGAGAAGACACCGGAGCATCCGCCCGGCGAGCTGGATGACCAGCCATCGACCCTACCGCTGACATCCAAGGACGGATTGTCCCGGCCCCGAGCCGAGGGACCCGGCCTTGGCGACCCGTACTCCCATGGACGGTAGCTACTTGCGCTTGTCGTTGTCGAACACCTTGGGGTGGCTCGTGGACGCACCGGACGTCGCGGAGGAGCCAGACGTTGAGCCGGCAGCCGTGCTCCGTGACCGCCCGCGCATGAAGTACCAGACGAGGCCGGCAATGATCGCCAGACCGATGATGATCCACAGCCAGGAGGCGCCGCCATCGGTTGTTGCGGGCGCGGCGGGCGAGCCGGATGTCGCAGGCGGCGTGGCCTGGGCGAGGGCCTCGCTCACCGCGGCGAGTGTCACGATCATCGAAGCGTAGAGCCTGTTGAGCATCATGGTCCTCTCCCAGCCACAGGGGCTACGGATCAACGTTGGCCCCAAGCCCGCGTTCCTCTCACCGCAAGGGCCGGGATCCTTCAGTCCTTGCGGTGATCGGGCCACTCAGACCCAGCGGGAGGAGACCTCCTGCTCCGTTGGCAGCCGACCGTCCGGGGTGAACTGGTCGACCGCGTCGGGTAGCTCCTCCGACAGTTCGGACAGGAGTTGCTGGCGCGGCAGCCCGGTCTGCTGCTCGAGCTCGTCGAGCGTGTCCGGTCCGAGCACCTGCGAAAGCTCGTCCGGCGCGATCCGACGGTTCTGGCCCGGGCTCACCCAGGAGTCCACGTGGTCGCCGTAGCCGTTCTGACGGAACTGGTCGAACAAACCTCCCAGGCCGCCCCCGCCAGCACCGCCGAGCAGCCCACCCAGCAAGCCCCCGAGGCCTCCCGGGAGGGCACTGCCGAGACCACCGGGCATTCCTCCGCCGAGGCCTCCAGCGCCACCAAGCATGCCGCCAAGACCGCCCTGGCCGCCCAGCATGTCCCCGAGCCTACCGCCCGACGAACCACTCTGCGAACCGGAGCGGTAGTGCTGAAAGGCCTTGGCGGCCAGGAGCATCATGAGCGCCTTGACAATCGGCGAGGTCGCTCCGCCGCGCCCCTGCATTGAGGTGCCTCCCGCGCCCATCATGTTCCCCAGTATTGAATCCAGCAGTCCCATCGCAACCTCCTGTCTTGCGCCGTGTCACGGCCCAATGTGATGCCCCAGGCCGAAAGCCCAGGATGGGAAGGGAAGCCCGGCTCGGTCCGGCTTCCCAGTGTCGTCAGCGGGTGCGGTTGCTCGAGCCCGTGGTACCGGTGCCACGGACGTTGCGCTCGTCCTCGACGTCGACCTCGGTCTTGCGCACGGTGTCGGAGATCGTCTCGGTGCGCTGGTCGGCTTGCTTGCGCACCACCACTTCCTCGACCACACGCGCCTCCTTCGAGACGACAGCTTCCTCGGCCCGCTCCTCGACCTCGATGGTGCGCTCCTGGAAGGGATCGCCGGCAATCGTGCCAGCCTGCGTGGCGCCCGAGACCGGGCGGCGCTCCACCGCGACCCGCTCCTCGCGCAGGGTGACCTGCTCCTGCACGGGACGCTCGATCACACGCGAGTGCAAGCGCACGCGACCGCGGTTCACCTCGCGTTTGCCGACGTGCAACTCCTCCTCGGCCACCGGGATCACCTCATCGCGCCCAGCGGTGTCGGCCGTTCCGGTCCTGGTGCGGGACATGTCCGAGGCTCCCGCCAGGCCGCCGGTGCTGCCGGCGCCCGAAGCGTCATACCCCTGCCATCCCTCCGAACGCCAGGCAGCCTGCCGCTCGTCGAGATCGAGAACGTCCTCGCTGTCAAGGATGCTCACCACCCGATCAGTCTCGCCGTCGCCGCATTCCACCGCCACGAGCGAGTTGCCGCGCCGCACGCCTTCCGCATAGGCATAAGCGTCCGAGCGCGGCACGCCCGCGTCTTCCAGATCGCCGATAAGGTCGGCGGAGTCATCGGAATAAACATCGATGACACCGCGCGCGATGCCGGCCTGCTCGAGGCGGCTGACGACTGCATCGGCGGTCGACCGATCTCGGTATAGGCACGTAACGGTCTTGGTCATGGGATCACTCTCCTGAAGTTTCTGCCAAGGGTCGTACTCGTAGGCTCGGGCGGCTGCGACCGGCCGCCCTTCTGTGTTTTCGATGGTCACCGAACAACACTGACCTGGACCGGCTGGCTGCCTTCAAGCTGGCGGAAGCTGCGGTCATTGCGGTCGAAGCTCGGCAAGGCGCGGATCTGGTCCTCCGTGAAGTCCTGGGTGACGAGTCGGTCCCCGCGCAGCGCCACGCGGTCCGTGGGGATCGCAACGTGCTTTTCGCCCATGCCCAGGAAGCCACCTGCGCCGATGACGATGTACTGCCGACCATCGGGCCCCTGGACCACGCGCTCGACATCGCCCAACTCGTTGCCCTGGGTGTTGTACAGGTTCATGTCATCGATGCGCGATACTGTGAGCGCCTGCGCTCCCGGCAAGGCGCCCGTCGCCTGAGGGGCTGTGGTGTCGGCAGGCCGGGCTGCTGTCTGTTGCTGGGCCTGCTGAGCGTTGGCTTGTTGGCCTTCGCCCTGACGCTCGATGCGCACGTTCGGCTGGCCCTGAGGCTGGTTGACAACCACCCGCGGCTCAGCCCGCTCGTAGCGTACGTTCGGCTGGTTGTCGGCCCCTTGCACCTGCACCTGCGGCTGTGCCTGCTGAACCTGCACGCGAGGCTCAGCCGGCTGGACCTGCACCTGAGGCTGTTGTTGCGGCTGTACCACCTGGACCTGCGGCTGGGGTTGGTTCACCTGCACCTGCGGTTGGGCCATCGCGACGTTCACATCCGGCTGCGGCATGCGCACGATGATCTCAGGCTGAGGGATATCCACAGTTACTGTCGGCTGCGGCTGACGCACCAGGATCTCGGGTTGGGGCTGGCGCACTGTCACATTCGGCTGGGGCTGCTGAACTGTCACCTGTGGTGAAGCCTGATCGACCCGAACCGTCGGCGCTGGCTGCTGGACGACGATGCGGGATGGATCCTGTCCGGCCTGGCTCTGCGCTGTCTGCTGCGGCTGCTGACCACCTTGCGTCGCACCGACCCGGGCGGGCGGCAATGCGTTCTGAATCTGCTCCGCCGACTGGAGATGCTCACGCAGAGCCGGAAGTGTCTGCTGGGCGAGCTGCTTGAGTTGTTGGTTGTCGCCGTTCTGCGCGTACTGATCGAACAGGTTCACGGCATCGCGGTGGGCTGTTACCTGCATCTGAACGTAGTCCCGCTCGAAGCTGGGACCCGACGCGCTCTGAAGGGTCTGCACCATCTGCTGGTGTGGTTGATCGAGGCTGGTCGGGACTGTTGCTCCTTGAACTCCCTGCGCGGCTGCCTTCAGCTTGTCTCCAGCAGCCGTATGATCCTGAACCATGCTTTGCGCGAACTGGCGAACCCGGTCGTTCTGCGCCTTCTGCTGTGCAAGCTGGCTCGACTGGATCTCGAACATGTTGCTAATCGCGGCTCGGTTCACGAAGTCAGCGGCGGCCGGGACTTGGGAGCCGGGCTGAGCTGCGGCCGGTCGTGGCGCGGCCTGAGGAGCCTGCGCCACAGCGACGGCGGGCATGAATGCCGTCGATGCAAGGAGGATCATTATATGAAGCTTCATCTCTCGTCTCCGCGTTGGGCTGGCTGCTCTCGTGCACGAGGCACGAACTGAGACACGAGCGGGCATCGGCAAAAGCGCGTCAGCTCACCAAGGCTGATGCTGGCGGCCGGCCCGCCATGAGCGCTAACCTATTCAAATCATTGCGGTTCCTTATTATTTTTTCTGGTTTTCTGGCACTACCCGACCCGGTTCTTCTGCACCTCTTTTTGGTGCCTTCGGGAGCTTGGCCGCGGCACCCTCACCTTTGATGCCGCGCTCCCGCGCCCAGACAACCCGAGCGTTGCGTCGGTAGACCCAGAGCTCTGGTACAGAGAGGCGAAGTGGTTGCGGGCGAGCTTGAGCTCTGTCCCGATTTCGGGATCACTTCTGCCCTAGTAAACGAGGGTGAGCACCTCGCGCTGCCATGGTGCGAAATCAGCCACACTGGCGGCCGCTTGGGCAGGTGACTGTCCCAGTCGGGACGGGTGGCGCAAGGCCACGAGCTTCCCGACCACAACGCGGCTGAACCAGGACGCGTCCGCCATCACCGCCCTCTGCTCAGCTAAGGACGGTCTACCAGATCCATGAATCCAGGAAATCATCGGTGATCGGCGGCTCTCCCGCGAGGTCCTGGCCGCGCCGAAGCCACCGCAGGCCAGTTATGAGCCATCCGCCATGCTTAAGTCCCCGGTCCTCCGAGAGGACCGGGAATGGAATGCTTCTGTCGCCTGCCTGTCGAGACCGTCAGGGCAGGAGCCAGTAGTAGGACACCTGATAGTAGTCATGCAGGTCCTGCTCGCTCTGCCGATCCGGCCAGTCCTGACTGCGACTGCCTGAGAGACTCGGCGCACGCCGAAGCTGCTCCGCGGTAATCTGGATACGATAGCCTCCCAAGCTGGTGTCATAATCGAGCATGCGCCAGGGGACGGCATACTCATCCGCGCCCACGCCGAAAAAGCCGCCGAACGACATCACCGCGTAGGCCACATGTCCACTGATCTTGTCGATCATCACCCGCTCGACCGTGCCGATCCGCTTGCCGCTGCGGTCGTAGGCGGCAGTTCCTTCCACGCGGTCACTCTCGATCAGAGGCTTGCCCGAGCGCTGACCGGGGAAGTCCCTGCTGCTCCTGCCACGAGATGGCGCACGCTCCTGGCTTCTGCTCAGACCACCAATGAGCCAGCCCATACCGAGGCCGACCGCTCCAATCGCCAGTAGCGAGACGAGCGGGGCCTCAGTGACTTGGTGCTCGATGGTCTGGGTGGCTCGCTCATAGTAGCGCTGGGCCTCCGGGTAGCGGTCGCCTGCCTGGCGGACATACCGCTGGCCTTGATCGTAAGCCTCGCGGGCGACATCGGAGGCTCGGCCAGCAAGATCAGCGGCGGTGTTCCGCGCCTGATCGACCAAGCTTTCGGTTGAGGCTCCGCTTCCTTGAGGGCTCCCTCGGGCCGTGTCTCTATGGCCACCTGCTTGGTTTGGACCATTGGACTGCACGTTTCCAACCTGCCCGGTTTCGATTCCCTGTTTCTCGTCCATGACCTCTCTCCTGTTGAGATGATCCGGCTGCTTTGGGGTATGTGCTTCCAACTCCTGTGACCAGCCTATCGTTCTACTTTCCTTGAGGCTGGGGTGTGGTGCATAAGGTGTACAGCTCTCAGCACGCAATTGGACAAGACTGCGGCACTGCTGCCTTTAGGCCATTGAGGCAAGACAAAGGGATAAGCGGGTGGCTGGGACTTGACGATAACCGTCTTAGTTGCGCAAACACGGCCGCCATCCACGAATATGCCTGTCCGAGCAGAAGCGTGGGGGAGCCCGGCCCACAGACCGTAATAGTGCATCGGTACAACACAGTTAATTCGCATCGCGGCGCTCCTCAGCACTGATTGGCTTCACCTTCCTGGCTGTCTCGTCTGCCTGGGCACAGACCTCGCTCCTCTGGTTGGTAATGCTGGAGCAGCCACAGGGGCATTATGGATTATTGATGGGTGTTCCTGCTGATCATCATCGTTGTCGTCGCTATCTGGTACTTCTCGCGGCGCGGCAGGAGCGTATAAGCGGACACAAGGAACGGGACCATGGCATCAGGCGTTGATCAGCAGCCCTTTTTATGCTCATGACTGTCTCCTATAGACACGAACCCGGCCCCATGCCGGGTTCTTTTTCGGCTCCGGCTCGGTTCTCTCCCGCTTGCCTTGCGTCTTCTCTATCGATTCAGTGGCGGGAGGGGGCGCTTGTAAATGCGCTTGAACAACTGCTCAGCCTGAGCGAGGGCAGCACCCTGTTCCTGGGCTGACAGGCTGGAAACACACTCGTCTTGATAGTTCTCGATGTCCGACTCGTTCACCCAATGGTGGCCGGATCCGAGGATCACAATCCGCCAAGCGCAAGCCTCCACCATCCTTGGGAATATCACACCCTCACACTTCGCAGTTTTGAGACAATAGGCGGCATCCCGCTGCGCTGTGTAGTTTGCGGCCAAGGCATTGCGCTCGTAGAGATCAAAACTCTCCTGTGCCGGTGCAGGCGCGATCGAGACCGCGCCGATGAGGAGGATGGCGAGGAAGCGGTCCGATGGGAGAGGAACAGCAGTCCGCAGTCTCATCTCTCTTAATTAGGGTGCGCCATGAGAAAACCTGCCCAAGTGAACCACTGAGAACCGCGCAATCCAGCTCACGTTGTCTTACAAGGATTTCAGCACTCGAAGGGACAAACCCATGAACGTCTCGATTGAGGTGGATGACGAGGCAAGACAGACCTAGGCGGTCTTTGTTGACGGTGTTTGCATCGCCCGATCTCTGCCAATGGCGGAGGCCCATAGGGTCAGGCTGCAAGCCTTGAGCGGCGAAGTCGGAAAGCCGCGCCTGAGTTAGTGGAGAGAGTGTTCAGCTAAGCAGCCCAAGGATGCTTCGAGCTTACTCGCTGGTCTTTGTCTTGGACGGTGCGCGACGCTTGGGCTTTGAAGCCTCAGGCTGAGCCGCTCCCGTCTCATCGGACGCAACGGTTGCTCTTGCGGCAGCCTTCCTTCGCTGCTGGCCGAGGCCGCTGCTTCTGGCGAGTTCCGAGCGCTTCTCGGCATAGCTCGGCGCGACCATCGGATAATCAGCGGGAAGTCCCCACTTTGCACGATACTGGTCGGGGGTCAGCCCCAGCTTCCCAAGATGGCGCTTGAGGGTTTTGTACCTCTTGCCGTCCTCGA
>NZ_JAGPUP010000456.1:0-17305 GCF_018069605.1 Microvirga sp. HBU67558
AAAGGACCGGCGCAAGGACACCGCCGCCTACGCTTCTCTTCCCTCTCAACAATGTCAAAGAGCAAAATCCCAGCACCCGAAGACGCCAGAGAACCCCAAGCCTCCCGACCACCCTTGCGGGCCCGCCAGGCCTTGAAGTCCGCCGCAGCTCAGTTCCGAAGAACCCCGCCGCCGATGAAGTTGTTCTACTCGAACCCCTTCCCCAGGTCAACACCTTTCTCGAAGAAATTTTCTCGAAACCGGCGCCGCCCGGCCGTCAGAAAGTATTCAGACAAGCTTCACCGTTCGCGGAAGCGTATTCGCTTCCGCGTTGGTCTCATCCGGATCGATGATTTCGATCTGGATGCTTCCTCTTTGCGTCAGAGGAGCCTTGGAGACATGCCATATACTGGCGTCCATGGCTCTTGCCGTTGACCGGGGTCAAACAAGACTGCGGTCGGGACACAGACGAAAGGCGAGATCCGAGGATCTCGGCAGCGTCGGCGTCGTATGGGAGTGAAGCTCGCCCGAACCAAGTTCCGGCGGGGCTGCGGATATGTCGATTCCCGGATCGTTTGTCAACTCCTGACGACCCCGAAAGGGTGTCGATCATCCCGGACACGGACGCTTTCCGGGAGTGGTGGCACCTGGAAGGTGCACGACCCCCCTGAATAAACGATGGGGTTCGAACCCATGACGTGCCGCTTGGACAAATCCCGAGCTTGCCCCCTCCCCCTGGCCGGAACCGCGTTCGGCTTCATGGCTCGAACACGGAGTATGGGGGGCGCAGCAGGAAGACGCTCGCAGCCAAGACGATGCTCCGGAGATGGCAAGGCCGCTTCGGGACGGCCGGCCTGCGCAACGGATTTCGGCGCCCCTCAGCCTCCACCCAGCCCTCCGGTCGGAAGGGCGGAGGCGAGCCCGGCACCTCGATCCGAACAGGTCCGCTTCCTGGCGGACCCGGGAGCCCAGCCTGCCGTGCGGATGCGGGACCTATGCTTCTCCGAGCGGAGGCTGACTGCGCCCGCGACGGTCGGCGGCGAATGTCGACCGCACGAACTCCCAGGCCGCGACGAGGTGGCGACGAAGTGCTTCCTCTGCACCGTCCGGATCTCGGGCCGCGATGGCATCGAAGATCGCCTCGTGCCCGGCATAGTTCATCTGGTCGATGTCGGCGCCGCGCTTCATGGACCGCCAGTGCTGGACGAGCCACTCCACATAGGCTTTGTGCACGGCCGGATAGATGGGATTGCCGGGCATCCGGTAGAGGACCGCATGGAATTCGGCGTCGGTTGCGTCGAACTGAAGGGGGTGGCCGATGGCCTGTCGATTGGCTTCCAGCGCGGCGCGAAGCTCCTCGAGGTCGTCACGCCGGGCATGGCTGGCAGCCCAGCGGGCCAGCGCCGCCTCGAGAAAGATGCGGGACTCGAACAGATTCCAGACCCCGTTCCGCTCCACCACGAGATGTCCAACGAGATTCCCGACCTTGTCGATGGCGATCTCGTAATCAGGCTTGCGGACGATGGGGCGGTGCCCCAGCCGAGTCACCACGAGCCCACGATTGGCCAGCGAGACGATGGCCTCCCGGACCGCCGAGCGGCTCACGCCATAACGGTGCATCAGGTCTCGCTCGGCAGGAAGGCGATCGCCCACCTGAAGAGTGCCCGACTGGATCATGCGCGCGAGCGCCTCCGCAACCGCGTCCGACCGACGCCCGATCGGATCCTTGCCAAGCAGCTCCACGTCTCGATCCATGACGTCCCCCGTCCGTTCTTCCGCGCGGACAAGTCCTTCATGTGAGACTTGGCGCGCTCTTCCTCGGCTAACATATGGTCGGACCAAATGCCAGTCTCCGTCAGACGATCAAGGAGTATCGGATCATCCTATCTCCTTGACAGCCCATATTCCGCTGCTCCATCCTAGTTTCGGTCATACCAAATAGATTCATCAGCGACGTTTGGTGTGATGTTGCTCAGCCTGAGCAAACTCGGAGGAAACACGAGTGACGCCATTTGCAGGCACCCCAGGGCAAGGCTTCGCCTTTGCCCCTCAAGCAACCTCTTTTGTCGGGAGCTCGCGATGAGTGCTCCCACGTCCGCCCGCCACGCCGACACAGTGACCCCCTACCAGATGTATATCGACGGGGCCTGGACCGATGGCCGGGCGCCTGGCCGCCTTGAGGTCGAAAACCCTGCCAACGAGTCGGTTTTCGCGACCGTGCCGGTCGGCTCGGTCGAGGATGCGACGGCCGCCCTGGAGGCCGCCAAACGGGCCCAGCCGGCTTGGGCGGCTCTGCCGCCCATCGTGCGCGCGGGCTACGTTTCCGATCTTGCAGCAGCCATCCGCCGTGAGAAGGCGCATCTCGCCCGGATCGTGGTGCTGGAGCAGGGGAAGCCCCTGAACCAGGCCGAGGGCGAGATCGACGCCGTCATGACGTTTCTCACCTATGCGGCCGAGAACGCCCGGCGCATCGAAGGCGATCTCCTTCCTTCGGACCATCCGAACGAGGATGTCTGGATCCGGCGCGTGCCCTTCGGCGTGGTCGTCGGCCTGACCGCCTGGAATTATCCGGCGGCTCTGGCCGCCCGCAAGATCGGCCCTGCCCTCGTGGCCGGCAACACCATCGTGGTGAAGGGTCATGAATCCACTCCCCTGTCGGCCATCGAGATCGCCAGGCTCGCCCATGAGGTCGGGCTGCCGAAAGGCGTGCTCAACGTGGTCACCGGCGACGGACGATCCATCGGCGACGCCCTCGTGCGTTCGCCTTTGACCGACCTCGTGACCATGACGGGCAGCGTGCGGGCGGGACGGGAGATCTACGCCGCAGGCGCCCAGGACCTGAAGGTCATCCGGCTGGAACTGGGCGGGAAGGCACCCTTCATCGTTCTCGAGGACGCCGACGTCGACGCGGCCGTCGAAGCGGCGATCATTTCCCGCTTCACGAATTGCGGGCAGATCTGCACCTGCAACGAGCGCATGTATCTGCACAAGGACATTGCCGAACCCTTCCTCGACAAGTTCGTCTCGCGCGTGAAGGCGCTCAGGCTCGCCGATCCCATGACGAGTCCCGACATGGGTCCCAAAGTGAATCGGCCCGAGGTCGACAAGGTCGAGGAGATCGTCAACGAGGCCATGGCGGCAGGCGCCGAGGTGCTCGCCGGCGGGCACCGGCTGACCCGGGGCGAGTTCGCCCGGGGTCACTGGTTCGAGCCCACGGTGCTGCGGGTCGACAGCAACCGGGCGCCGGTGATGCAGCGGGAGATCTTCGGCCCCGTGGCGCCTGTCATGACGGTCGACAGCTTCGAGCAGGCCCTGAGCTTCGCCAACGACACGAGCTACGGCCTGTCGGCCTATGTCTACACGAACGACCTGCGCCGGGTCATGCGCCTGTCCCGGGAGCTCTCCTTCGGCGAGCTCTACGTCAACCGCCCGTGCGGGGAGCTCGTGCAGGGCTTCCACACGGGCTGGAAGCATTCGGGGCTCGGCGGCGAGGACGGCAAGTACGGTTTCGACGGATACCTGCGGAAGCAGACCACCTATGTCCGCTGGTGACGGCCTGCAGCCCCGAACGGCTGCAGCAATCCATAAAGAACCCCGACAAAGGGGCGAAAAACTTCATGGAGGAAAACTATGCTCAGAAGAACTTTCCTGGCCCTCGCGACAGGCGTGGCCGCCATCGGCCTGGGTCTCGGCGGCGTGTCCGCGCAGGAGCTGCCCAAGCTGAAGCAGAAGGACAAGTACAAGGTCGGCTTCGCGCAGACGGAGTCGAACAATCCATGGCGCATCGCGCAGACGGAGAGCATGAAGGCCGAGGCCGCAAAGCTCGGACACCAGCTCGTCTACACGGACGCAGCCGGCTCCGCCGCCAAGCAGGTCGCCGACGTCAACTCGATGATCGCTCAGGGCGTCGACCTGATCTTCCTCGCCCCGCGCGAGGAGAAACCCCTCATCCCGGCCGTGATGGCCGCCAAGAAAGCCGGCATCCCGGTCATCCTGCTCGATCGCAACGTGGACCAGAACCTCGCCAAGGCGGGCAAGGACTACGTCACCTTCATCGGCTCGGACTTCGTCGACGAAGGCAAACGCGCCGCGGAGGCCCTGACCAAGGCCATGGACGGCAAGGCCAAGATCATTCAGCTCGAAGGCACCACGGGCTCCTCGCCGGCCAATGACCGCCGCAAGGGCTTCGAGGATTACATCAAGGCTCATTCCGGCATGAAGATCGTGGCGTCCCAGTCGGGCGACTTCGCCCGCGACAAGGGCCGCCAGGTGGCCGAGACGCTGCTGCAGGCCCATCCGGACGCGACCGCCATTTACGCGCACAACGACGAGATGGCCATCGGCGCCATCGCGGCCCTTGAGGCGGCCGGCAAGAAGCCGGGCAAGGACGTGATCGTGGTCTCCGTCGACGGCACGCGCGATGCGCTGCAGGCCATCATCGACGGCAAGATGCTGGCCACCGTCGAGTGCAATCCGAAGTTCGGACCGAAGGCTTTCGAAACCCTGGCACGCTATGCCAAGGGCGAGCAGATCAAGCCATGGGTGGTGAACACCGACCGCTTCTTCGACAAGTCGAACGCGGCCCAGCTCATCTCCGACGCGTACTGAACGCCAGGGCGCTGCCTGCCTGCGCAGGCAGCGCCTTTCCTGTTTGGCTGAACCCCTTACCGGAGCTTTCATGGCGCCGCTCCTCACCATGCGTGGCATCGACAAGCGCTTCGCCGGCATCCCGGCTCTGCGCGAGGCCGAACTCGCGGTCGAGAAGGGTGAGGTTCATGCGCTGATCGGCCAGAACGGTGCCGGCAAGTCGACGATGATCAAGATCCTGACCGGCTACTACCGCAAGGATGCCGGCGAGATCCTGTTCGACGGCAAACCCGTCGAGTTCTCCTCCCCGCAGGAAGCCCAGAGGGCCGGCATCAGCACGATCTACCAGGAGATCAACCTGGTGTCCTACCGGTCCGTGACCGAGAACATCTGCCTCGGCCGTGAGAAGCGGCGCTTCGGCCTGCTCGACTGGCCCGCCATGCACGCGGAAGCCCGCACCCTTCTCGCGCGCTTCAACATCACCATCGATGTCCGCCGTCCGCTCATGGTGTACCCGACCGCCGTGCAGCAGATGGTCGCCATCGCCCGGGCGATCGGGTTCGATGCCAAGCTCGTCATCATGGACGAGCCCACGTCGTCCCTCGACGAGCGCGAGGTCCAGGTTCTGTTCGGGGTGATCCGCCAGCTCAAGGCAGCCGGCGTCTCGGTGATCTTCGTGAGCCATAAGCTCGACGAGCTCTACGCCGTCTGCGACCGCGTCACCATCATGCGCGACGGCCGCACCGTGAAGGTCGCGCCGATGACCCGTCTGTCCCGGCTCGATCTCGTCACCTCCATGCTGGGCCGCGAACTGACGCAGGTCCTGCAGGAGCCGCACGATGCGGACCCATCGGCCGCCGACGCTCGCGCGCCAGTTCTGGAGGTTCGAAACCTCGCCGCCGGGTGCAAGGTCCGGGACGTCAGCTTCGAAGTGCGCCCCGGTGAGATCGTCGGTCTCGCCGGACTGCTCGGCGCGGGCAGGACCGAATCCGTCCGTGCCGTTTACGGAGCCGACAAGCCGGATTCCGGCACGATCGCTTTCGCCGGACGGGAGAACGCCATCGCGGCCCCGTCGGACGCCATCCGGGCCGGCATGGGTTTCTGCTCGGAAGACCGCAAGCTGGAAGGCATCATTCCCGACATGTCCGTGCGCGAGAACCTGACGCTCGCGCTCATGCCGCAGCTGTCGCGACGCGGCATCGTGGACGAAGCCCGCAGCCGCGAGATCGTCGACCGCTTCATCAAGCGTTTGGGCATTCGCTGCTCGGGCCCGGAGCAGCGAATCCGCGAACTCTCGGGCGGCAACCAGCAGAAGGTACTGCTGGCGCGCTGGCTCTGCATGAACCCCAGGCTCCTCATCCTCGACGAGCCGACCCGTGGCATCGATGTCGGCGCAAAGGCCGAGATCCTCAGCCTGATCCGGGAACTGGCCGGCCAGGGACTCGGCGTTCTGATGATCTCGTCGGAGCTCGAGGAGGTGGTCGAGGCGGCAAGCCGCATCTTCGTTCTCCGCGACGGCCACACGGCCTCGGAACTGAAAGGCGATGCCGTGACCGAGCAGAACGTCATGGCCGCCATGGCTCACGGGCACGAGAGCGTTCCGGAGGCCGCGCATGGCTGAGACCGCCACGACCCTGCCTCCGGCACAAAGGGCTCCTCGGCTCGACGTGAAGACCGTGCTGACGCGCCATGGAGCCTGGATCGCCCTCGTGCTTCTGATCCTCGTCAACCTCGTGATCACGCCCAACTTCGCCACCTGGCAGACGCTCAACGTCAACCTCACCCAGGTCTGCACCATCGTGATCGTGGGCGTCGGGATGACGCTCGTCATCGCAACCGGAGGGATCGATCTCTCGGTCGGTGCCCTCATGGCGATTGCCGGAGCCCTGGCGCCGCTGATCTTCCTTGGTAAGCTTTTTCCCCTCCCCCACCCGGCCATCGGCATCGCACTGGCCTTCGTTGTGCCTGTTCTGGTGACGGCGGCGCTCGGATGGTTCAACGGGTGGCTGGTGACGCGCCTGCGGATCCAGCCGATCATCGCCACCCTCGTGCTGTTTATCGCCGGACGCGGCATCGCCCAGGTCTTCACCAACGGCAACCTGCAGGTCTTCAACCTGCCGAGCTTTCAGTTCATCGGCCTGGGACGGGTCTTCGGCATCCCCTTTCAGGCCATCCTGATGGTTGTCATCGTCGCGGCGGCCGCCTGGATGCTCCGGCGCACCGTCTTCGGCCGGCAGATCCTGGCCATCGGCGGCAACGAGCGCGCCGCCCGGCTCGCAGGCATTCCCGTGACGTCCGTGAAGCAACGGGTCTACTTGATCAGCGGGCTCCTGTCCGGGGTCGCAGGCCTCATCGTGATCGCCCGCAACTCCGCGGCCGACGCCAATCTCGTCGGCCTCGGCATGGAGCTCGACGCCATCGCGGCGGTAGCGGTGGGCGGGACGCTGCTCACCGGCGGACGGGCTACCGTGCTCGGCACCCTGGTCGGCGCGCTCATCATCCAGCTCGTGCGCTACACACTGCTCGCCAACGGCGTTCCCGATGCGGCGGCCCTCGTGGCGAAGGCCGTCATCATCGTCCTGGCCGTCTGGCTGCAGCGGCAGAGCCATCGCTGAGGTCGCCGATGAACACAACCTCCCTCAGGATATTCCAAGGCATCGGCCGCTACGGGGTGCTGATTGCTCTGCTCGCGCTCATCGTGTTCGGCTGGCTCCGGTACGAGAACTTCCTCGGCGCCTTCAACGTCCTGTCGGTCCTTCGCTACAACAGCATGTTCGCGCTGGTCGCGCTCGGGATGTGCTTCGTCATCATCACCGGGGGCATCGATCTCTCGGTCGGATCGACGGCTGCTCTCGGGAGCGTCGTGGCCGCCCTGCTCTCCCCCTACGGGGTTCTGCCCGGCCTGCTCGGCGGACTGGCTGCCGGTCTGGCAGTCGGCGCGTGCAATGCATTCATCATCACCCGGCTCGGCATTCTGCCGTTCATCACAACCCTCGCGACGATGCTGGCGGCGAGCGGCTGCGCGCTGCTGCTGGCGGAAAACCAGTCCGTCTCGGTGTCCTACGAATCGGGCTTCACCGAACTCGGTCAGGGAGATTTCCTCGGCTTTCCGATCCCGGCCTGGATGGCCCTGTTTGCCTATCTCGTCGGCTCCCTCGTCCTCAATCTCACCTCCTTTGGGCGCACCGTGCTCGCCATCGGCGGGAACGAGGATGCGGCTCGTCTCATGGGATTGCCCGCGAGCCGGGTGAAGGCGCTCGTGTATCTCACCAGCGGCGGCCTCGCGGGCCTGGCAGGCGTCATCCTGGCGGCGCAGTTCGGCGCGGGCCAGCCGATCGAGGGCGTCGGTTGGGAGCTCTTCGCGATCGCGGCCGTGGTCGTGGGCGGCACGCTGCTGACCGGGGGCGTCGGCTCCGTCGGATCCACCCTCGCGGGCGTTCTCCTGCTCGGGCTCATCTTCAACATCCTGAATTTCGAGAACGGCCTCGGCTGGATCAGCCTCTCCGCGTATTGGCAATCGGTCATCCGCGGCGCATTCCTGCTGCTCGTCGTCGCCATTCAGGCGCGGCTGAGCATGCGCACCGAAGAGGCCGCATAGGGCCAGCCCCGCATTCGACCACCGAGCGAAGAAGGACGACCATGCCCCGCATCACTTCCATCGAACCCGGCTTCTATCGCATCCCGCTGCCGAGCGTTCTGACCGATTCCATGCATGGCGAGATGCGCGCTTTCGAGCTCAACACGGTGCGCCTCCGCGACGCAGACGGAGCGGAGGGCGTCGGCTACACCTTCACGGTGGGCCGCAACGGCGCCGCCATCGACACGGTTCTCGCCCGCGAACTGCCCGAGATCATGGACGGCGAGGAGGCCGACGAGATCGAGCGCCTCTGGCACAAGGCCTGGTGGGCGCTCCATTACGGCGGCCGCGGCGGCCCGACCGTCCTGGCGCTGTCGGCCTTCGACATGGCCCTCTGGGACCTCAAGGCGAAACGCGCCAATCTCCCATTGTGGAAGGCCCTCGGCGGCTTCGACGCCAAGGTGCCCTGCTATGCCGGCGGCATCGATCTCGAACTGCCCCTCGACAAGCTCCTGCGCCAGACGGACGACAATCTCGGCAAGGGTTTTCGCGCTATCAAGATGAAGGTGGGCCGCGCCAACCTGTTCGAGGACGTTGAGCGCGTCGGCGCCATGCGCGAGCATCTCGGCGCCGGCTTTCCCCTGATGGCCGACGCCAACATGAAGTGGAGCGTCGACGGAGCGATCCGGGCCGCCAGAGCCCTTCAGCCCTTCGACCTGACCTGGCTCGAAGAGCCGACCATTCCCGACGATCCGGCGGGCCACGCCCGCATCGTGCGCGAGGGCGGGCTCCCGATCGCGGCGGGCGAGAACCTGCGCACGCTCTGGGAGTTCAAGCTCTACGTGGCCGGCGGCGGCGTGACCTATCCGGAGCCGGACGTTACCAATTGCGGCGGCGTCACCCCGTTCATGAAGATCGCCCACTTGGCGGAGGCCTTCAATCTGCCGGTGACCAGCCACGGCGCTCATGACGTGACCGTGCATCTTCTCGCGGCGTGTCCGAACCGCTCCTATCTCGAGGCCCACGGCTTCGGGCTCGAACGCTACATCGCCGAGCCGCTCGCGATCCGGGACGGCTTTGCCCTAGCGCCGGACCGACCCGGCCACGGGATCGCGTTCGACTGGAAGGGCCTTGAAACGATCAGGGCCTGAACCCACCCGATGGGTCGGCAGGAAACAGGTGTCTCCATGAAAGAGCGTTTTGACTACATCGTCGTCGGCGGCGGCTCCTCGGGCTCGGTGGCGGCCGCGCGCCTGGTCAACGAGGGTCGACGCGTGCTGCTGCTGGAAGGCGGCTACTCGCACCGCCATCCCCTCCTCGACATGCCGCCGGGCATCTTCAAGATGATCAACGGCAGCAAGTACATGCGGTATCACCACACGGTCCCGCAGGAGCATCTCGAGGGCCGGGTCCACGACATTCCGCAGGCCAACGTCCTCGGCGGCGGCTCCTCGGTCAATGCGCAGGTCTACATGCGCGGCCGCCCATCCGACTACGACGAATGGCACGACATGCTGCACGGGGAGAACGATTATCCCGGCTGGAGCTGGGCCGACGTCCTGCCCCATTTCCGCACCATGGAGGGTAACAACAGGCTCTACAACGAGCTGCACGGGGCGGACGGGCCGCTTCTCGTCTCCGACCCGGGCCACATCAACGACATGTCGCGCTGGTTCGTTCAGGCCATCCAGGCCCTGGGCGAGCCGTTCTCCCCGGACTTCAACGGGCCGACGCAGCGGGGTGTCGGGTTCTACCAGTTCATGAACCGGCGCGGCCGGCGCAGCAGCGCCGCCTATGCGTTTCTGGCTCCGCTGGCGGACAACCCGAACCTCGTCATCCGCCTCCAGTCCCGGGTGCGCAGGATCGAGATCGAGAACGGCCGCGCCGTGGGTGTCACCTATCGGGATGCCAAGGGGATGGATCACACGGTCCATGCGGATGGCGAGGTGATCGTCGCCTCCGGGGCGCTCGTCACGCCGCAGCTCCTCATGCTGTCCGGGATCGGCCCCGCCGATCAGCTGCGGGAGCACGGGATCGATTGCATCGCCGACCTGCCGGGCATCGGGGAGAACCTCATCGATCATCCGGAGGTGCCGCTCATCGCGAAGGCGAACGGACCCTACGGCTATTACAAGCAGGGTGTCGGGTGGCGGATGCTCCGCAACGGCATCCACTTCCGGCTCTTCGGTTCGGGCCCGATCCTTTCGGCGGGCGTCGAAGCCGGCGCCTTCGTCAATCCGACCGACCCGAATGCGGAACCCACCATCCAGGCCTTCTGCGTGCCGATCATCTATCTCGATCGCGACACGCTCGGCCTCGTGGACGACACCTACGGGCTGACGATCACGACCGTGGTGGTGAAACCGAAATCCCGCGGCTATGTCCGCCTGAGCTCCGCCGATCCGGACGCCATGCCGTTGGTCTCGCCCAATCTGTTGAAGCATCAGGACGACGCCCAGGCCATGATCGACGGTCAGCGCTTCTTCATCCGGGCTTTCGAGACCAGCCCGCTGAAGGAGCGGATCGAGCGCGTGTCGATCCCCGATCCGAACGACCTCAGCGATGAGGCGATCATGAAGCACTGCCGGCGTTTCGTGAAAACGAACTATCACCCGAGCGGGACATGCCGGATGGGAACGGCGAGCGATCCGATGGCCGTCCTCGATTCCAGGCTCCGCGTCCGCGGGGTCGAGAACCTGCGCGTCTGCGACCTCTCGGCCATGCCCAACATCAACGCGGGGAACACCAATGCCCCCGCCATGATGATGGGAAGCCGCTGCGCCGAGCTCATCACCGGCCGGCCTACGGTCAGCACCTCCCAGTTCGGACCGCGCCTGTCCGAACAAGGAGACATGAGCGTCGCCACGCTGAGCTGAACCTGTCCTGGAGGGGAAGACTGCTCGGCGGTTGTTCGGCGCAACCGCCTGGTCTCTCCGGACCGCCGGGGCACTCTGGTCGACCCCACGGAGTCCAGACACGAAAAGCTCTGCAAATGCAGGGCTTTATTTGGAGCAGGCGATGGGAATCGAACCCACGACATTCAGCTTGGGAAGCGCTTGCAAGTCATTGATCTAGCTAGACCACGCTCCTCGTCCACAAGGACAAAGGGAACATTTCGTAAGGGACAAACGAAGGATTCAAAAGAGAACCGCCGCACCGGCTGGTCCCCGGAACGGCGGCAATGTGGTCAAGAAGCTAGGTAGAACTTCTGCCAACGATTTTAGGACGAGCCCCCTGTCCCTGACAAGGGTGCGCGTGGTCGCCTGCTTCAGTGATGAGGGCTACCTCTATGGCTGGGTGGCGGCGCGATGAGTACCCTCTCCCTCGCCTCCCTCGCCGACACACTCGGCGGTGGGGTGTCTGGCTCACAGGTTCTGGCGCCTGGCCCGAAGCATTCACCCGGGACCGCTCTCTTGCCGTGCGGCTCGATCCGCAGGCCCCCGGCGGCTTCCTCGTTCATAGCTTCTGCGGCGACGGCCCTCTGGAGGCCAAGGATTATGTACGGGACAAGCTGGGCCTTCCGTTCACTTATTCAAAGACTTCCGAAAAAGGGATTTCGCTGGATCCGCTGAAATGGTGTGCCCATGACGGTCTTACCTATGCGGCTCGCTCTGCCCAGGCATTGCGCATCTGGGCCGAGGCCATGGATCCACACAGCACTCCCGTTGAATCCTATCTCCGGCGCCGTGGGCTCGATCTGCCACGCGCTGCCGCGGGTGAAGCCATCCACTTCCATCCCACTTGTCCCTTCGCGGGAAGCTCTACAGCGGCGATGGTGTGTCTTGTGCGGGATATTCTCACCAACGAACCCAAGGCCATCCACAGGACCGCTTTGACCGCCGAGGGGCACAAGGGGAATGTATCAGGCCATGACGCCTGTCTCTTGGTCCGATTCATGGCGGTGCGATCAAGCTGACACCCGACCCGGACGTGACCTTATGCCTTGGTGTGGGTGAAGGCCTGGAAAGCACCTTGTCTCTCCGGCTCGCCCATGAGTTCGGTCCTGGCCCTATCTGGTGCCTCCTGTCCGCTGGAGGAGTGAGCAGCCTACCGGTCCTTGGTGGTGTCGAGTGCCTTTGGATGGCAGTCGACAATGACCCAGCGGGCCAAAAGGCTGCAAGCACCTGCTCCGAACGGTGGCGTGAAGCCGGCCGTGAAGTCTTCGTCGTGACGGCTCATGCCGAGTCCTCTGATCTCAATAATTCTCCGAAAGGGGACCGGCACCATGCTTGATCCCAAAGCGTACACTGTCGAGCACCTTCCCCCCACACCAGCGCGGCGCCCTCTCAACCTGCCTCCGGAGCTGGAAGACGGAGCAGCAACGGCATCAAGCAGATGCTCTTCAAGATGACCAAGGCAGGCGAGGTTCTGAAGTTATCAGGAGGATCTTGCGCACGTGCAGGATTGTCGTCGGGTTTTTCCAACTGAAACGCCGGGTAGACCGTACAGCCGTCCATGTCGATGGCGATCAGCTCGCCCGCCTCACGTCATGTTCCGGATCCACTCGATATTCCGCGCCCTGGCCGGTGCCATTCAGTTTCCATGACGGCGGCGTCACGCGAGGTCAGAATCGAAATCGTTGGATCATGGTACCGCCAACTGTCGCTTGATCGCTCGCTCGATCCATGCAGCCCGTGACATCCCAGCCCCCGCCGCTGCCTGCTCTACTTGGCTAAGTACCGTCGGCACCAAGGGCACGTCGAGGAGAACCTCCAACTCCTCTTGGCCCGACTGCCCGTAGGCGAGCCCCGTCACCTGCCGCGCGAACCGCCGAACCCGGTCGGTCTTCTGCGGGTCCGAGAGGGTGGCGTCGTTTGCCACGAGCGGACAATAGGCGCCAACCAGATAGTCGACGACGAGAGCCGGTTTCATTCCATTCTTGCGAAAGTCGGCCACAAGCTCACCGACCCGAGTGTCGGCTGTGAGGTTCGTTGCGTCCGAAGGTAAGGCGCTCAGCAAGGGCGTATTCCTCAGCGCATCGGTCGTCACGGTCTCCGGGCAGGTGAAGGCTGCGGCAGCAGTCGGTCGTACGATCAACCCCGTGAGCGCGGCTCCGTAGGCCAAGATCAGAAGCATGACAGGTCTCACCGTCATCAAATCCTCCTTCAACGAAGCGTTACGTTGAAACCCGGTAAGCTACCTCGCAAAGGAACCGACCGACCGGGATCATGATCGAATTGTCGATGGTCGCTCGTGCGGTCCCCACTCGCGGCAAAACGGCTGCGCATGCGAGCGGAAGGAACGACTTACCAGAAACCGGGCCCCCACGGCCCGAAGTCGAAGGCATCCTGGTTCATCATCGCGGTCATCTGCTGCTCATCGGCCAGTTGCTTGGCAAAGACGGCGGCACGGTAACTCGACCAAGCTGCCTGGTTGCCGAAATAGACGCACTGACACCCGGCAGGATCGGCATAGACATAGACCACCGTCCCACCTGAGGTCTGACGAACGAACTTGTTCGGCGGAAGCTTTTTCATGGCGGCAATCCGTGCCGGGGAATTGGCGGGCTGAAGCGTGAACCCGGCTGCCGCGAGCAGATCTTCCTTGTCCTGAACAGCCTGCTGCGGGGTTTGGCATGCGGACAAGGCCAGGCTGATTGCGCCAAGCGTCAGGATCGATGGGATCTGCATTGTTACCCTCCAGGTGGCTGGGATCTCGACGGGAACGGCTCGGTCTACGCGGACAGCCTCCCGCAAAAGCGAGCGGCCAAGTTGTGATCGATGCGCGGCGTCGGCGCTCGGCGCATCCTGCCGCCGCCGTCGTAGCCCGGATCGCTGGAGCCGACGGTGTCGGCGAGGATGAACACGACGCTGGGCTTCGGCTGCTGGGCCATAGCTGCGGCGCCCGGCAGTGTCAGAGTCGCGTCGCACGAGCCGAATGGCAGTGCGGCCCGCGATTGGCGTGTGAATCGGTGCATGCTGCTCCTCCCTTGAGGTGATCAGGATTCGCTCCTTGCGCCTTGCCCCGGCCTTGCTCCTTGCCGCAGCCTGGCGCCGCGATCCGGCAGTGGCTACTCGAACGCGAAAATGCGCTTCCAGTCGTTCTTCATGCTGATCACCGTCCAGCCGTCCTTCCCCGCCTCGTCGTAGAGGCCCGGGGAGAAGGTGCCGACCTTGCTGTCGGGCAGGCCCTGCGCCGGGCCGTAGGCGTATTCGCGGGTGGCGTCGTCGTGGAGCACCAGCATCTTCAGCCGCACTCCATCGCCGGCACCGACCCACTCCAGCATCTCCCGATCACCGACCGAGTTGCCGAAGGCGGCATTGGGCCGCCGGCCGATCATCAGGTGAATCCCCTCCGGCTTGCCGGCGTCGTTGTTGTTCAGGAGCAGCTTCGGCTCCTTTGTCAGAAACGGCTTGCCGTCCGTGTCATAGCCGAACTTCGTTCCGCCGGCGGTGCCGACCACCTGCTCGGGCGGGATCCCGTAGACCTGCTGCGCATAAACGCGCACGAAATCCTGGCCGCCGCCGGTGACGATGTAGGTCCTGTAGCCGTTGTCGCGCAGGTGGCGCAGCACCTCGAGCATGGGCTGGTAGGCGAGCTCCGTGTAAGGACGTTTCCAGCGCGGGTCCCGCGCCGCAGCGAGCCACCTCTGTACCTCGGTGGTGAACTCCTCGACCGACATGCCTGTCAGCGTCGCGGCAAGGATCCGTTCGAGGTCCGCCATCGGGAGGCGCGCCATGGCCTCGCGATCACCCGAGAGCACGGTCTTGAAGGGCTCGACGTCCCTGAGTTCAGGCCGTTTCTCCACCACGGCAGGAACGCGCTCCAGGCAATAGACCACCTGGGTGTACATCGGGTGCTCCACCCACAGCGTGCCGTCCTGGTCGAAGGCGGCGATGCGATCTTCCGGCCGGACGAACCCTGGGTTCGACGGGTCGGTGGTGGCGCGCACGAAGGTGAGGATGGCACGCTTCGCCGCCCCGTCGTTCCACGACGGCAGCGGGCCACCTTCGGTTGACGTCTGCGCGGCCGCCGGGATGGGACGGGAGAGCCCGGACAGGGCCGGCAGCAGCGCCAGGGACGAGAGCATGAGGCGACGGTTGATGCCGGAGGGAGGATTGATCGGTTTCATGTCGTCTCCATTCCTATCCGCGATGACGCAGCTAATTGCTGGATGGTGGATTCCTGAGCTTCTCCATGGCCTGCTCGACCGAGAAGGACCCAGGTCGCTGGCGAGGCGGAAACTGCTGGAAGCTCGCCAGATGCTGGCCGACGATCGCCTGGGCCGGGACAACCACGAAGGCATGCTCGATGAACCAACGGACGTAGTCGCCGGACTCGTTCTGGGCGCGCTCGAAGGGATCGGAGCGAAGATTGAACAGCATCGGCAGCCGCAGTTCGATCATCGGCTGGGCCCACACATCAAGACCATGCGCCTTCTGCTCCAGGAACACGGCCTTCCATTGGTCATAGCGGAGGCCGGCGAGATTGCCGTCATCGGTCCAGTAGAAGAACTCGCGGCGCTTGCTCGGTCCCTTGCGTCCGAGCAGGTCGCGCTGGTCGT
The DNA here is from genome assembly GCF_018069605.1 of Microvirga sp. HBU67558. Taxonomy (NCBI): domain Bacteria; kingdom Pseudomonadati; phylum Pseudomonadota; class Alphaproteobacteria; order Hyphomicrobiales; family Methylobacteriaceae; genus Microvirga; species Microvirga sp. HBU67558. Next base: position 15,648 of record NZ_JAGPUP010000456.1, read on the forward strand.
AGCCGTCCAGGTGAACCTTGAAGGCCTTGCCGACCGCATCGTAGCCTTGCAGCAGCTTGTTCTTGATGTCCGGCTCGCCGGCGGCGGCCACAAGCGTCGTCGTCCAATCCTCGGCAGAGACGATCTCGTTGACTTCGCTGCGCGGCGGCACCGTGCCGGGCCATCGCACGATGGCCGGAACACGATAGCCGCCCTCCCAGTTGGTGTTCTTCTCGCCACGGAACGGCGTCGTGCCGCCGTCCGGCCATGAGAACACCTCCGCCCCGTTGTCGGTGGTGTAGATCACGATCGTGTTGTCGGCGATGCCGAGGTCGTCCAGCTTCTTTAGAACCTGCCCGACCTGCCCATCGTGCTCCGCCATGCCGTCCGGGTAGATGCCGAGACCGGTCTTGCCCTGCGACTCGGGCTTGAGCCGGGTCCAGATGTGCATGCGGCTCGGGTTGAGCCAGACGAAGAACGGCTTCCGGTCCCGGTTCGCCCGGTCGATGAAGTCGAGTGACGCATTGAGGAATTCCTCGTCGATCGTCTCCATGCGCTTCTTGGTGAGAGGGCCAGTGTCCTCGCAGGTCTGCTTGCCCCATGGGCCGAAGCGGGAATCGCTGCCCGGCGTGTCGGTCGCGGTGGCACGGCAGCGCAACACGCCGCGCGGTCCGAACATCGCTCTGAAAGCGGGGTCTTTCGGATAATCCGGATGCTCGGGCTCATCCTCCGCATTGAGATGGTAGAGGTTGCCGAAGAATTCGTCGAAGCCGTGCACCGTCGGCAGGAACTCGTTGCGGTCCCCGAGATGGTTCTTGCCGAATTGCGCGGTCACGTAGCCCTGCGGCTTGAGCAGTTCGGCAATAGTCGGATCCTTTTCCGACAGGCCCTCCTTCGCGGCAGGCAATCCGACTTTCAGGAGCCCGGTCCGCAAGGGGCTCTGGCCGGTGATGAAGGCGGCACGCCCCGCCGTACAGGATTGCTGGCCGTAGTAGTCGGTGAAGATCGCACCCTCATTGGCGATGCGGTCGATGTTGGGCGTGCGGTAGCCCATCATGCCGCGATTGTAGGCGCTGATGTTCCAGTAGCCGATGTCGTCGGCCATGATGACAAGGATGTTGGGCTTTTGCTGCTGCGCGACCGCCGGCGCGCCGGTGACCGTCGCGGAGGCAAGCAACGTGGCCAGTCCGAAACCGAGCTTCGCATGGGCTTTCATATCTCTGAGGCTCCAACTTAAAGGGATTGGGTGAGCGAACGGTCTCCCGCACATTCGCGCCGGTTCACTCACCTCGAAACGCACTCCGTTCAGTAGCAAGGCCCATAAGGGTAGTACCCGCACAGGCCGCCACCGCCGTATCCAATGTCCGGATAGGCCGCCTCGGCGGCTCCCATGGCGGTCCCTGCGGCAATGCCGGCCGCCGTGGCGCCGGCCCCGTACCAAGCACCATGATAGACCGGGGCATGCCAGTAGGTGCCATGCACGACGTTGACGTCGCCGACACGCGCATAGCCGAAGCGGTCACCGCCGAAACGATCCACCCCGCCGCCGCGGAAGCCGCCGCCGGCGAACCCACCATGGAACCCGCCGAAGCCACCGCCGAAGCCACCAAAGTGATCGATGAACAGGGCCGCCGGTCCGCTCGCCCCGTTCAGATTGCCCTCCAGCACCGCCACGTCGA
>NZ_JAGPUP010000457.1:0-17390 GCF_018069605.1 Microvirga sp. HBU67558
GCCGCACTCCTTGCGGCAGGGATCCGCGCCTGCCGCACAACGCCCGTTTCAGGCGCACCGCGAGGCCCCTATTGCATGATGGGCGTGTGCTTCGAATGTCTGGTCAGAATCGATGGCGTGGGCAATCGGCAGGGATGCCTTGTCCCGGTGCGAGAAGGAATGACGGTCGAAACCCAGAAAGGTGCGCATGCCCTGTCAGCGGAGCCGGCACCATGACATCCACCACGGGAGGCGAAGCGGTCCATACGGTCAAGGACCTTGCCGAGACTTATGACGTCATCGTCATCGGTGCTGGGCCTGCCGGACTGTCCGCGGCAACGACGGTATCGACCCTTGGAGCGCAAACGCTTCTCGTCGACGAGAACCAGACGCCCGGTGGCCAGATCTACCGGTCCATTCTCCTGGCGCAGACGGCAGATCGTCAGCGTCTGGGAGAGGACTACTGGAAGGGACGGGAGATTGCCGAGACATTCCTTCGCTCGGGAGCTCAGTACGCTCCAGCGACGACGGCGTGGAGCATCGGGCCAGTAAATGATGAAGGAGGCCGGTTCATCGGCCACGAAGTCGGAGTTTCAGCAGGTGGGGCGGCGCGCCTGATCCGAGCGAGGCAGGTTGTGCTTGCGACGGGTGCCCTTGAACGGCCCTGTCCGATTCCAGGATGGACGTTGCCCGGTGTCATGACGGCGGGCGCCGCCCAGATCGCGCTGAAGACATCTGGCCTTATTCCGGAGGGGAGGGTGGTTATCGCCGGGACCGGGCCGCTTCTGTATCTCCTGGCTGCTCAGTTGATCGAAGCTGGCGCAACGGTCGCAGCGGTTCTCGACACCACTCCGCGAAGCCATTGGCTGAAGGCATTGCGCTACCTGCCGACCTTCCTGACCTCGCCCTATGTCGTCAAAGGATCACGGATCCTGCGAACGGTGCTGCGCCGCACGAAGGTAGTTCGGTGGGTCTCGGCCTTGTCTGCCGAAGGCACAGGAGAGCTGAAGGAGATCGTGTGGACGGCCGGCGGGCGGGAGCATCGCATGCCTGCGGACCTGCTCCTGCTTCACCAGGGTGTCGTGCCGAATGTCAATTTCTCGAATGCGGCCGGCTGCAAGCATGTGTGGGATGAAACGCAGCTCGCTTTCCGACCACAGGTCGATAAGTGGTATGAAACCTCCGTTTCCGGAATTGCGATCGCGGGTGATGGAGCAGGGATTCAAGGTGCTGAAGCGGCGGCCCTCCAGGGCTCGCTGGCAGGGCTCGGGTGCGCGGTCCGGCTTGGCTTGATCGGCGGAGAGGATCGCGAGCGGCGTGCGTCCTCGCTCAAGATGCAGCTCACCAAAGTTACACAAGGCCGCGAGTTTCTTGATACCGTCTACCGGCCTTCCAAGACGTTCCGGGTACCGCAGAATCCTGAGACCATTGTCTGCCGCTGCGAAGAAACCTCCGCTGCCCAGGTCCGGGCGTCGGTGAAAGCAGGCGCGATGGGCCCGAACCAGATGAAGGTGTTCCTGCGGTCCGGCATGGGGCAGTGCCAGGGCCGGCTCTGTGGACTGACAGTCACAGAACTGATTGCGGACGAACGGGGCGTGAGCCCTGACAAGGTTGGCTATTACCGGCTGCGCTTCCCGATCAAGCCGCTGAGGCTGCGCGAACTGGCTTCACTGCCGCAGTCGGAGGCCGCCAAAGTCGCGGTTCTGGCCGACCTCGCTGACACGCATCATTCGAAGACCCACTAACCAAGGAAATCCAAGTGACTGAGCGGCATATTCAAACACCCATCATGCATCGCGTCGTCGTCCACAACGGACTTGTATTCGTCGGCGGGACGGTTGCCGACGATATGTCGGCAGGACTCGAGGGGCAGACGGAACAGATCCTTGCCAAGTTCGACGAGTATCTCAGGACGGCTGGCACGGACAAAACCCGTCTGCTGTCTGCAACCATCTTCCTGACGGATCTCAACCGAAAAGCCGAGATGGACGCGGCCTGGAAGCGATGGCTTTCGCCGGAGAGCTTCCCTGCGCGGGCCACTGTGGGCGTCGCCGATCTTGGTGAAGACACTCTGGTCGAGATCATGATCACGGCTGCGGGCTAAATCAAACAAACCTATGTCGTGCGCAGGAGACAACTCGTCGGCATCGACAGAGTCTGAAACGAGTACTGACTTATGCCCCGTGAGCAGGAATGGTCGAAACGATGGGTGCTGTGCGGATCCACACAGGCCCGTTACAGCTGCACCGGTATTGTTCTGAAGACGCTGGAATACGTTGCGTGCGCCTTGGTAGAAGGTCCGATGCTCAGCCTTTCGACAAACCGTTCCGTACCTGTCCGCAGCGCGTGTTGAACCTTCGGTACATTTAGAGTACTATTGCAGCGTGGTGTTGCAACCGGCATCATACAGTTTGCCCTGACAGTGTGCTCCGCACGGCTATCTCTGTCAGGGCATTTTCGTTTGGGCCGCGTTGACCGCATAGAGCCGCTGCCTATTGCCTATGGATGGCCTTTCTTGCTCTTAGACCGCAGGCGCCTCGGTTGAGATTTCCCAAGCCAGTGACAGCAGCGCTTTGAGTTCAATGTTTGGCCACAAGCTGCCGATCAAGCGCGTCTTCTGGAGCCACACGCCTGTTGCGATTCAGCTGTTCAAGCGGCAGTTGTGCGCTCGTCCCGTTCCTCCTCATTGAGCGGATGGAGATCACGGACCATCTGGTGCAGGCGGGAGGTATCCAGGTGGGTGTAGATCTGGGTGGTCTCGATGCCGGCATGGCCGAGCAACTCCTGCAGCACGCGCAGATCAGTGCCGCCCGAGTGCATGTGGGTGGCAAAGGCATGCCGCAGAACATGCGGTGAGACCCGCTCCGGGCTCGCCAGCCCTGCGGCCACGGCAGCTTCCTTGATCTCCAGCAAGGCGGCCTGACGCGTCAGGGCCTTCGTGCCATTGCGCACCGAGTGGAACAACCACTGTGTCGGCTTGCCTCCAGAGTATGCGCGGGCCAGCTTCTGCCATTGGGCAATGGCCTCAATAGCCCGGTCGTGCAGGGGCACGAGCCGCTGCTTGTCGCCCTTTCCACGCACCAGTAGCATGCGGGTGCCGGGAGGCGCCACATCAGACGGCAGCGACAGGGCCTCGCTGATGCGCATGCCTGAGGCATAGAGCGTTTCGAACAGGGCAGCCCGCCGGGCATAGCCGGCCTGACGATACAGCCCCACGGAGGGATCGGCGGCGAGCGTATGGGCGGTCTCTAGGAGAGCTTCCGTCTCAGCAACGGACAGGACGAAGGGCAGCTTTCTGGGCCGACGCATGGTCGACAGATGGGATGTGGGATCGCGGGAGCCCAGGTCCTCCGCGATGAGGAACTTGTGCAAGCCGCGCGCCACCGTGATGCGCCGGGCGATGGTCGAGCTGGCGTAGCCGCGCTCATCGAGCGCCGCGATGTAGTCCCGGATCTGCTCCAAGCCAACCTCGTCTAGGGCGAGGCTGTTCTCATCCAGCCAGATAAGGTAGCAGTTCAGATCGTCGGTGTAGGTGTCGATGGTACCGGCCGAGGCCCCGAGTTCCGTCGCCAGAGCATCGAGCCAGAGCTGGGCAAACCTTTTGTTGGTGCGCATGCAATCCTCTTGGTTGGGAGGACCCTGCCACAGCAGCGGTTACAGACTTCTTGTCAAAACCCCTGTTATGCGAAATGTTACTACGTTTCATCCGCGTCTCCCTCGCACCTGTCGAGTAGCAGAGCCTTTCCCTCACTCTTTGTGGCCGACGGTCGTGTTACGGACGACCAAGTGAGTGTCCAGCACATAGCGAATGTCACGGAGAGATTGGCTTTGTAGCAACTCGAGGAGGAGGGACAGCGCTGCCTTTCCAGCCTCCACGGACCGGTTCGAAACTGTTGTCAAAGACGGATAAGTGGCAGCGCCGAGTACATCGTCACACCCGACAACGCCGAACTGGCCAGGGACACTGATCTTTCGATCCGCCAGTCCGGCGAGAATTCCCTGCGCGGTTAGATCATCGAATGCAATCGCAGCCGTAGCTCCTGTAGCCATGATCGCCGCTACAGCCTCACGCCCAGCATCGTAGCTTGGTACGATGGCGGCTACTATATCGACTTTCAGTCCTAGGCGCTCAGCCGATTTACGCGCGGCGAGCCGGCGTTGCTTGTTCGACCATGATGTTGCCGGTCCCGCGACATAGACGATATGCTGATGGCCGAGTTCCGCCAGATGGGCCACCGCCTCGCGCACGCCAGAGCCGCTATCGATCAGAACACGAGGAATACCATCGACATCCCGATTGATCAGAACTAAGGGCCGCTGAGCAGCATGGGCTCGGATGCGTTCGTCTGACAAGCGCGATGAGGCGAGGATGAGCCCCTCAACTTGGCCTACGAAGCGGCCCACGAGTTTGTCCTCCTGCTTTGGGTCTTCATCCGAATTGCCGAGAAACACACAAAAATCCGACCGATCAGCCTCCATTTGGGCCGCCCGGATCAGAGGCGGGAAGAATGGATTGGCAATGTCAGGAACAATCAGCGCAACATTCCCATGGCGCCCTGTACTCAGGGCGCGGGCCGTCTGGTTGGGCACATAGCCAAGCTTTTCGGCAGCATCTAGGACGCGCCTGACCGTTCCAGGACTGAGCATCTCTGGGCGAGTAAAAGCACGCGAGACGCTGGAGCGAGCAACGCCCGCTACCTCCGCGACCTGTTTGATGGTCAGCTTCTGCTTTTGCTCACTCACCATGGCCCCTCTATCACCAACTGCCAGTACCGGCCGTCTTCTTTGAGCACAATCCCTACATCTGCCCTAAGGAGGTGGTTGCCCAGATCAGCCCATTGACATGCAACCGGTTGCAGGCTTTAGTTCATGCCATTGCCAGTGTCAGAGTACAAGAGCCCACCTCATAAACTGGCACGCCGCATTCAAGAGGCTACCGTGACGGATACTCATACCCAGTCCCCTGCCCCAGCGAGCCATCGCACCGTTGGCCGGCTTCGTATCGAAAGCTACCGCACGCGGGCAGAGATGGGAGCCGCCAGCGCCAGCGCGATTGCGACCGAACTCCGAGAGCGGCTAAGCCGCCAATCGGAAGTGAGAATGGTTTTTGCCGCCGCACCGAGCCAAGCTGAAGCCCTCCGCCGCCTTCGGGAGGAGCCGGAGATTGATTGGGACCGAGTAACGGCCTTTCACATGGATGAATACATCGGTCTTGCAGCCGATGCGCCACAGCGTTTCGCGCGTTGGCTTGACGAGGCCCTCTTTGCTCATCTCCCTTTCGCGGCGGTGCATCACATCGTCCCCGAACCGGATCCTGCTGCGGCGGCCGAGGCTTACGCGGCTCGCCTCGCCGAGGCACCCATCGACATCGTCTGCCTCGGCATCGGCGTAAACGGCCATATTGCTTTCAATGACCCTCCCGTCGCCGACTTCCATGACCCGCTCGACGTCAAGATTGTCGCTCTTGATGATACCTGCCGCCAGCAGCAGGTCGATGATCAATGCTTCGCGCGTTACGATGAAGTTCCTGAACAAGCATTGACGCTAACGATACCGCGCCTCTTGCAAGCTGATCGCCTGTTCTGCATCGTCCCGGGATCCGCAAAGCGGGATGCCGTTCGTCGGAGCCTCTATGAGCCCGTAGCGACTAGCTGCCCGGCCAGTATCCTGCGTCAGCAGGCCCACTGCACGCTCTATCTTGATGCGGAGTCCGACCCCGATGCTGAACGGTGAACTCATCGATGCCGATGCCCTCTGTGCCGCCTATCTCGGGTCCACAACGGACCTGATGCAGCGCATCTTGACGGAGGAGCGCACCGCGACAGACATGGCCGCCGCTCGTCTCGCGGATCAGATTACAGCTGATCGCCTGATTTATATCTTCGGCCCGGGTGGACATTCGAACCTCGCTGCGCAGGAAGTGTTCTTCCGCGCGGGAGGCCTGATGCATGTCAGCGCCATTCTTGACGAAGGAACACTACTCTCGAATGGGGCTTCGCGCTCCATGGCGATCGAGCGCACGCCCGGCTACGGCAAGATTGTGATTGCGAACCAGCGGCTCGGCCAAGGTGATCTTCTCATTTTGGTCAACGCTTATGGGATCAACGCGGCTCTCATCGATGCCGCCATGGAAGCCAAGGCGCGCGGCGTGTTTCTCATTGGCATCAGTTCCCGCGAGCACGCCAGCAACACCTCACCCGAGCATCCAGCCCGGCATCCCACCCGTCAGAACTTGCACGACCTGGTGGACATTGCCGTGGATACCAAGGTCGCCATTGGTGATGCAGTCGTGCGCGTTCCCGGCATGAGCCAGGATATTGCGGCAATTTCAACCTTTGCCAATGCTTTCGCACTCAACTGCTTGGTAATTCGCACCGTATCAAAGCTCATCGAGCGCGGTATCGAACCGCCTGTGTGGCGCAGCGGCAACGCCCCAGGCGGAGATGAAGCCAATGCGCGCTTCATTGCGAATTTCCACAATCGGGTCAGAGCTCTGTGAATTCGTCGGGCGATATTCTCGGACGCAATCCCGCGACCGGTGAGGCGATCGCCATTTCGGCCGAGGACGGCATCATTGCCTCGATTCGGACTGTGAATGACACAGTTCAGGAGTATATTGCACCAGGCCTGATCGATCTGCAGGTGAACGGCTTTGCGGGCCTTGATCTGAATGACGGCCACCTGACGCCAGAGCGGGTAAGGGCGCTGGCGGACCATATGCTCGCAGTAGGCGTCACGACCTTTCTGCCGACCCTGATCACCGCGCCGGAGGCCGACCTCATCCATGCGCTGACAGTCATTGCAGAGGCCCGCCGCCGCTTTCCAATTGTGGCCAGGATGGTTCCTTTCGTTCATGTCGAGGGCCCCTCGATCTCGGCGCTTGACGGACCACGCGGCGCTCATCCCGCCGCCCATGTGAGAGCGCCCTCCCTTGCCGAGTTTGAGCGCTGGCAGGCGGCGAGTTCAAATCTCGTCGGACTTGTGACGCTGGCCCCTGAGCTGCCCGGAGCGATCACTTATATCTCGGCTCTCGTGCAGCGCGGCGTCCACGTTGCTCTCGGCCACACGGCCGCCTCGCCTGAGGAGATCCATGAGGCCGCCGCGGCGGGAGCGAGCCTGTCCACACATCTTGGCAACGGCGCCGCGGCCACCCTGCCCCGCCACCCTAACTTTTTATGGAGCCAGCTTGCGGACGATCGGCTGACGGCAACCTTCATCGCCGACGGTCATCATCTCCCGGCTGACACATTCAAGGCAATGGTTCGCGCAAAGGGTCTTGAGAAAGCCATCCTGGTTTCGGACGCGGTCGCACTCGCTGGCATGCCGCCTGGCCTTTACGAGCAGCCTGTTGGCGGCACTGTCGAGGTCAAAGCTGATGGGCGTGTTGGTGTCGCCGGCACACCATATCTCGCCGGCGCTGGGCTGCCGCTCTGCGCCAATGTCGCCATAGCCGCTTACATGGCTGGGCTGGCTCTCAGCGAAAGCCTGAGGCTCGCGACGGAGAATCCTGGTCGTATCATCGGCAACCGGGGCCGTCTCGCCGTTGGTGCTCCGGCCGATCTAATGCAGTTCTCTTGGCAGGAGCGACAACGCTGCCTCGCGGTCTCGGCCGTCTGGCTGCGAGGCGAAAAGGTGTTCTCGCGATGATCAGCGCCGGAACGGCCCTGGTGGACATTACGCCGCCCGCAGGACTCGCCCTCTCCGGGTTCGCGGCCCGCAGTGGAACTGCGCTCGGCGCGCATGATCCTCTGACCGTTCGCGCCGTCGCAGTGGAGAACACCGCCCTCGTGGTAGCCGACGTGATCGGCTTTCATGGCGACATGGTGCGTCGCATTCGCGAACGGTGCGTGTTGCCCGCCGACAACGTGGTCGTGGCGGCGCTGCATACGCATGGTGGCCCTGTCTCCATGATGGGCCGCCTAAGTCAGCGGGTCGACACGGCCTATCTCGAGCGGCTGGAGACTGCATGTGTCCACGCAATCGACAAGGCAGTGTCCTGCGCGCGTCCCGCCCATATGGTGGCGGGATGGGGCGCAGATCCCGGAGTGGCCAGAAATCGCCGGCATGCCGACGGCTTGGTCGATACTGCCTTGCCGGTTCTGCACGTCCGAGACGCGGTTGGTGATCCGATGGCGGTCATTGCATCCTATGCCTGCCACCCGGTGGTGCTCGGCGCCGACAACCGGCTGTGGACGGCCGATTACCCGCACTATGCGCGCGAGCGCCTTGAGGCCGCCAATCCAGGTGCCATGGCATTGTTTCTCACCGGATGCGCGGGAGACGCGAATACGGGTCACTCGGCACACGCTTCCATCAGCCTCGCATCCAGCGCCTATCGCAGCTTCGAGTCTGCACAGGCTTATGGTGAGCGGATTGCGGACGCGGCTTGCCAAGCCAACGAGATTCCCCTGGAAGAACACGTCTCGGTGGCGAACCGTATCCTGCACCTTGGTTTCGATCGACGCGAAGCGGGGACCCCAGAGGCCTTGGCGGAGCGTTGGTATCGCGAGCGGGAGACCGCGGATCCTGCCCGTGCAGCGCTGCTCAGCCACTGGATTGCCTGGGCGACAGAAATGGCAGGGCACCCTCTCGAACCAGTTGAGGCGCGCGTCTCGGTGTTAAACTGGGGAGGAGTCCCGATCGTTGCCTTTCCGGGAGAGATCTTTGCAGAGACGGCGCTGCAGATTCGCCGGAGCATATCCCGGACTCCGAGTTTCATCATTGGCTTTGCGGAAGACAATCCCGGCTACATCCCTCCGGCATCCGAGTATGCGTTCGGTGGATATGAAATCGACGAGGCACATCGCTACTATGGCCAGCCAGCAACCTTCGCCTCCGGATCGGCCGAAGCTCTGGCCAACGCGGCGATTGCTCTTTTGACTGCGGGAACTGTCTGACCGGAGCGGGGTAAGCGGATGCCGGCCCGCAGGTTGGCTGCTTGACCCGCAACCGGTTGCATGACAACCTGCCCACTGCCAGCTTCGACACCATCAAAACCAGAGGAACGGGATCGACATGCTGAAATCTGCCACGACGACTTCACTGAAGCAGCACTTTGCCCGCGCCGCTCTGCTCGGCTCAGCCTTGGGAGCGTCCATGCTAGCCGGGCTTTCTGCCACCTCAGCCCAGACTGTTACCGTCTGGAGCGGCTATCCAGAAATGGCGCCGTTCTATGAGCACGTGGCCCAGGGTCTCAAAGCCAAGAATCCGAACCTCAACGTCAAGGTCGAGGCCATCGCTCTCCGCGAACATGAAAAGCGCATCGCGCTGGGCCTCACATCCGGTGTTGCCGGTGCGACCGTCATCGAGCTCCAAGGCTCGACGGTTCGCCGTTATCTCGAGAATGACCTCTTGCCCAAGGCGCCTGACGCGGTGGCCAGCTTCGTCAAGGACAAGGCCAATTTCGACGAGTTCTTCACATCGAACGCGAGCTACGAAGGTGCGGTCTATGGAGTGCCCCTGTTCCGCGGGCAGGCTGCACTTTATTACAACACTGACATGTTCAAGGCGGCGGGGCTGACCGCACCGCCCAAGACGATGGAGGAGTACACCCAATATGCCGAGAAACTGACGAAGCGAGGTTCAGACGGCAATCCAACTGTATCCGGCTGGAGTCTGCGCCTCACCGGCGGTGGGCAGGGCATTGCTGAGAAATTCTGGATCAATCTTTTTCAGTATGGCGGCTCTGTCCTTGAGCCAACGGCCGATGGGAAGTGGCGCGCCAACTACGCCAACGAGGCGGGCCGCGCGACGCTCAAGCAGTACCTGCAGAACGTACATGTGCTTAAAACGGTCACGCCCGAAATGCCGGCCGATGCAGAGGCGTTTGAACGCGGCCAAACCGCCATGTTCATCCGTGAATCCTGGGTTATCGGCGATATTGCTTCCAAGGCGCCTAATCTCACCTATGCAACCGCTCCGCTGCCCCGTGGCTCCATTGCTCTGCCAACCAATCTCTATGTAAAGGCCGAGGGTGCGGATACCAAGGCGGCCTGGGACTTCGTCATAGCCACCAACGAGCCCGAGAACCTGACGTGGCTTCTCAAGAACATCGGTTGGCTGCCGAACCGCTCCGGAGTTGACTATTCCAGCGTGACCAGCGCAACTCCGGCATTCGGCGCCTTTGTGAACTACCCGAAGGACTACAAGTTCTTTACTTTGCCCTCGATCGGACCAATCGAGGAGGTGCTGACGCGTTTGGCCGCCCAGCTCACCAACGCCTTCCGCAATGCGTCCCTCGCCAAAGATGATACGGCTATCGAGGCCTTTCTCAAATCGGCTGCGGACGAAACCAACCAGATCCTTCGCCGCGAAGGTCTTCTTGGGAAGTAGCCTCAGCTACGTTGGGCCTTGCGTCCGGTGCGTCCTCACGCACCGGACGGAGTCTAAAGAGGGATCCGGTGCAGCATAAAAGATGGATGTTCGCGCTCCTCGCGCTCCTGCCGACATTGGCAATCTTCGCCTATGTCCGGATCTATCCCATTGGCGACACCCTGCGCCTGAGCCTGCACAAATGGGACATTCTATCGAAGAACAAGCCCTTCATCGGCTTTGCGAACTTCGAGGAACTCGTCGGCGATCCATTGTTCAGGGAAGCGCTCCTCAATACAACGATCATCGCGTTTGGCGTCCTGCTCATCACCATTCCCCTGGCATTGGTGCTGGCTGCTCTCATTTATCATCGTACCCGCTCGCGCCTTGCTGGTTTTTATGAGGCAGCGATCTTCATTCCGCATGTCGTGTCGCTCGTGCCTGCTGCCATGGCGTGGAAATGGATCTTCGACGCCCGTCTCGGCCCACTGAATGCGTTGCTGACCAGCGCTGGATTCGCGCCCAAGTCCTGGCTCTTCGATCCAGTCCTCTCAGTGTTATGCGTCATTGTTCTCTGCTCGTGGCAGGCTCTTGGTTATGCGGTCATTATCTACCTTGTCGGTTTCAAAAGCCTCCCGACATCGCTCTACGAGGCGGCCGAGCTCGACGGCGCGTCGGCCCCTCAGCGCTTCTGGCATCTTTCTGTCCCTCTGCTCAAGCCGATCACGCTATACGTTTCGGTCGTCACCCTCGTGTCAGGCTTCAACGTCTACGCCCAAGCCTTCGTGCTGGCCTCTGACGCTCAAGGCGCGCCGGGACGGCAGGTGCGCGTCCTGGTGCTCGACATGCTTGAGAACAGCTTTCGAAACTACCGCGTTGGCTACGCTGCGTCCGAGGCAGTGGTGTTATTGGCGATCGTTCTGGTCCTAACTGTGATTCAGTTCCGGCTGCTTCGGGAGAAAGGCCGCTCATGAGACCTCTCCTCGAGAACACCACGAGCCGCGGCATGTCCCGGCATACGAAAGAGCGCGTGATCAACATCGCCATCGATGTGGTACTGACGGCCGTCTGCCTGTTGATGATCCTGCCCTTGGTCTTCCTCGTCTCCAATGCGTTCAAGACACCACAAGAGATGCTGGCTTGGCCTCCGACAGTCATTCCAGACGATCCAACCGTTGCGAACTTCAGAGCAGTATTGGCCGACACTCCACTGCTGCGTTGGATCGGCAACAGCATCTTGTTCTCAGTCCTGTCCACCGTCTGCATTCTCGCGACGTCGGCGATTACCGGCTACATTCTGGGGAAGTTTCGCTATCGCGTGCTCAATGTGTTCTTCGCCATCATCCTCGCCACGGCCATCGTGCCGTTCGAGGTTTACATGATCCCGCTTTACTTCCAGGCGAAAGCGCTCGGCATCCTCAACTCTACCTGGGGATTGCTGCTAGGCTACCTGGTGATGAGCTTCGGTATCTTCCTCATCCGGCAGAATGTGATCCACTCCATCCCAGACGAATTGCTGGAGGCTGCCAGGATCGATGGTGCCGGAGAACTCTGGATCTTCTTGCGCATTGTTCTTCCGCTCCTGCGTGGCGCTCTCGGAGCCCTTGGAGTCCTGGCCTTCTTTCAGGCATGGACTGCCTTCGCTTGGCCTTTGATCGTAGCAACGACCCGAGACAGCTACACGATCGAGGTAGGGCTTGCTCTGTTTCAGACCGGCTTCACGGTTGATCTTGGACGGCTGAGCGCGGCCTCCGCGTTGGTCCTCATTCCAAGTATAACATTGTTCGTCCTGTTGCGCCGGAACTTCGTACAGGGCGTGGCGAGCACGGGGCTGAAGGAATGAACAACTTCGACTTCTCGCTGGTGGATGCGCGTGCCCGCTACGTGCAGGCTAATGCGGCGACCTTGCGTTGGATCCTCGCGCGCCCACGCCTTGCCGGCGCTTTCCTCAACACCAAGGTCAATAGTCTGAACCTCGCAGACTATGGAGATGCAGACGGGGTCCGCGGACCGGCCTACCTCTATGGTTGGATCCAGGGCCGGGGGCTTGAGGCGGTTGCGACGCATGCGGAGTTTTTCGAGAGGGAAGAACCCGATCTTGCTGCAGAACTCGATGCGGCAGGTGTCGCACTCTATCATGCGCTCCGCGACCTGCAGCGCCGCGATGGACACGGCTACTTCTGCTATGACCGCGATCTGAACCCAGTCTATGTAGGTGCCGACGGCACACTCCACCAGCAGTCTGCTGCTGGTGGAGTGTTTACCTATTCCGATGCTTTCTTTGCTAAAGGCCTTATCGCCGGGGCTGCACGCTATGCTCCGGCGGATGTTCCGCAGCATCTCACCTACTTGGCCGAGGTGATTGATGCGATTGAAAACCGGCGGTTCCAGATGGACGAGCGCCGTCACCTCTCGCCCCATGCGGCTTCAAATGAGCCGGAAGATTTCGGGCCGAGGATGATCCTTCTCGGTGCGGCGGGCCTCCTTCACCGCATTGGGCGAAGCGAGCATTCAGCCTTCGCAGATCGCTTCATCGCACATGTTCTCGAACGTCACTTCGATCCAGAAAGCGGTCTGTTGCGCAACGTCCCGGGAACGGATGTCTGCAATGTCGGTCATGCTATCGAGTTCGTGGGTTTCGCGCTGGACCATCTGCAAGGCAGCGCCGAACCCGCTTTGGTGCAGCGGCTTCAGTCTGTTCTGAGTTCGTCCTTCATACGCGGCTTCGTTGGACCCGGCCTTTGCCTATCGGTTTCAGCCGCAACAGGCGCTCCCCTAAGTCCCTACTACCCCTGGTGGTCCCTGCCCGAAACCATTCGATCTGCCGCCCTGTGCTTCGCAGCAACGGGGAACAGCGAGATCCTAAGCATTTGGGAGCAAGCGGACCGTGCATTCTTCACACACTACTGGCGGGGTTCCGTCGCCTACCAGACTTTGACTAGCAACGGACCGTTTGATTTCGTCCCGGCAACGCCGGACCTCGATCCTGGGTACCACACGGGACTGAGCCTTCTGGCCGCTATCAATATGATCGACCAGCCTAAAGAGCCATCGATGCACTGAGTACAAACATCTTGGAATAGCGTGCCGTATAGCTTGCTCGTCAAAATACCTATTATGACTAATGTTATACTATATTAATTGCCCTTGTTGTAGGGCCCTGCCCCACGATCAATCCACCATGGATTGATCATGATCCGTCTGCTCCATAAATGGGAGCCCGAAATGCACCCGGGATGCGACATGGCCTCACGGAAGACGCTGAACCCAAAGAACCTCGAGTCGCTTGGAGCCGAGCGCCTCGCCGAGTTGTTGATCGAGATCAGCCGGGGCAATGCGGCAGCTCAGCGCCGGCTGCGGCTGGAACTGGCCGGCGCCGCAAGCCCAGCCGACATGGCACAGGAGATCCGCAAGCGTCTGACCGCGATTGCCCGATCCCGCTCCTTCGTCGACTGGCACCAGCGCAGGGCCCTTGTGGCGGATCTCGAGATCCAGAGACGGGCCATCGGTCAGATCGCCAAATCCGACGCAGCTGAAGCCCTGGATCTCCTCTGGCGCTTCATGGCGATGGCCAACTCAGTCCTCGGTCGATGTGACGACAGCAGTGGAAGCGTCATGGCCGTCTTTCAGACCGCCTGCCATGATCTGGGGCAGATTGCCACCACAGCGAATGCCGCTCCCAACGTGCTCGCTGAGCAGACCTACCGTGCATTGATCGAGAACGAGTATGGTCAATATGACAGCCTGATTGAGGTTCTGGCCCCGGCACTCGGCACGACAGGCCTCGACCACCTCAAGTTGCTCGTCCTCAAGCTGTCACAGGAGCCACAACAGAACCCTCGTGCGGACGACCGGAAGGTCGTCGGCTGGGGTGTGGGTGGTCCCTTGTACGCCGATGACCTGGCTGAGCGCCATCGCAGCAGCGTTGTTCGAATAGCGCTGGAGGCGATTGCGGATGCGCAGGGCGATGTGGACGCCTTCATCGTCCAGCAAAGTCAGAAGGCCCGAGGCGTTCCGAGTGTTGCTGTGGAGATTGCGCACCGGCTCCTGGTTGCGGGCCGCGCGGAGGAAGCGTGGGAAGCCCTCAATGCCATCGACCAGGACAGACCTAGCTGGATCCCGGTTGAATGGGAGCAGACCCGGATTGAGGTTCTTGAAGCCCTCGGACATATGGATGAGGCGCAGGCGTTCCGCTGGGCCTTATTTGAGCGCTCGCTCAGCCCGGAGCATCTGCGCTCCTATCTCAAGCGCCTGCCCGATTTTGAGGATATGGAGGCTGAGGAGCGCGCCCTCGCGCATGCACTGAGCCATCCGAGCGTGCATCATGCATTGGGGTTTCTGGTGAGCTGGCCGGCGCTGGACCAGGCCGCACACCTGGTGCTCACCCGCGCAGACGAAATCAATGGCGATTTCTATGAGATCCTGGCGCCGGCCGCGGCTACGCTAGAGGCACAGCACCCTCTTGCAGCGACCATTCTCCGCCGGGCCTTGATCGACTTTGCTTTGGAGCGGAACCGGACCAAGCGATACCAGCATGCCGCTCGTCACCTCGAGGAGTGCGAAAGCCTTGCTGATCGGATCGAGGATTTCGGCAGGTTCGAGGCTCATGAGGCCTATTTGAGACGCCTCAAAGCCGACCATGCCCGCAAAAGCTCATTCTGGAGCTTCGTTGCTTGAGGACCTCACCGCCACTGTAGCCCTGCCCGTATAATGGCAAAGGCTAGAGGCTAAGATCTCGCTTCTCATAAATGGTGCTGATCGAACTGCCATCCCAGACATAGGTCAGGTGCCGTTCCTGGCGGCAGTTCGACAGAACCCGCGGCTTGAAGACGGCCACGCATTCACCACCCGGTTTGCGTACGCTGTCATATGCAAGGCCAGAGGAGCCGGTGTTGCGGATTTCAATTGCGAGAGCCTGTGACGCAGCATAGCTGTCCGGGTCATAGATCCCCGGCATGGTTTCCCTCATTCCCCGGGCGTCATGCAGCACCGCATCGAGATCGACGGCATACACCCGCATGTCGAGTTCGATCCTGGGCTCCCCGGTTGCACGCAAAAATGCCTCCCGGTGGTGCTTGGTTTCGGCAATCGCCGTGTCGAGTGTCCGCCCTGCGTAGAACACGCCAAAGCTGCCATCCGTGAAGCGGCTGCCGTAAGGTGGCAGGTGAGTGAATGCCGCCATGATCGGGCTGGTGCCGGGGCCACTGATCCGATCTTCCGGAGGGACAAGGTTGAGAGCGCCCACTTCATCCCGCAACCGGTCGTTGGTCATGCTCTCGATGTCGAGGACCGTTTCGAGATCGGCTGGATCGGTGACCCGCTCGAACAGATTAATCGGCGGAAAGCGGCTTGGGATGATCCGGTAGCAGGGCAGCCACCGGACAGCAGACTGAGAGATCAACCTTAGCCTCGCTGGGCGTCGATGTAGCGGCGAACGAGATGAAGATCGGCAACATTCCCGCCAAGCATCACGTCAAGCGCCGAGCGGCCATTGAAAGGTTGGGCGGCGTTCGGCTCTTTCACCCAAGCGTCTGCAGCCCGCTCGCTTGGCAAAAGGATCTGGAGACCACGATAGATGCCAAAGATGTAGGACAGGCGCTCGAAGGTATCCCTCGATAGAGAGGCCTCGTCAGGCCGGTCACGCCATTTGTAGAAGGTTGATCGAGGCGGCTGCCCAAGAACAACCATCTGCTCGGCCGGGGTCAGGTTCCACGCCTCGGCAATGCGGAAGAAGGTCCGAAGCCCGGGGCCGGCCTTGTTAGCGCGCGGCGTGCTTTCAGCTCTTAAGGCAACCATGTATCTCGTCCAATTGTGGACATCTAGCTCTACAATGGCACAAATAGACAAATTTTCAAGAGGAAAGCGGTTCCTGGCAGCTTCACATCATTGTCCCCTGCCCGTACCAGCATGCATCTGAACCAGACATTGGGTCTCAAGAAGGCCATATTGTCTGCGGCTCCGCTTGATGGGTATACCGTCGCTGTCAGGATCCGCCAGGGAAAGGAGGCATTCGGTGGCACTCACAAGCAAGGACATCGAAGGCGACCTCCTCATGCTCCGGATCATGTTCCCGGATGGCACGACCGTGACGATGACAGCAGACGGGAACAGCAGGAGCGTCAGCGTGGCTCCCGATGACAGGGAAATCGCCGCGAGGCTGACATCTCTTCTGCACTGGAGTTCCGACAGGGTGGGCGAACCGGGCTATCCATTCACCAGCCTCAATCAGGTCATCTATGGAATCGAGACGCTGGCCCGCTCCGCGATGAGCGTGGAACAGTTCATCGAGGGGCTGAGGGAAGTGCTGGAGGTGTCCAATAAGCATCCGATGCCCGAGGTCAGCGTCAGAACTCCATCACTCACCGTCGTCGACCTGAGCCCGAGTAGGAACGGGTGGTTTATCGATGCCCGCTTCCAAAGTGGGGAGCGTTTCAAGCTCGCCATCAACAAGGCGAGCATTGGCTGGGTCGCAGTCCCTCGGGACCCTACGCGCGATCAAGAGGTCATGAAGGTCCTCTCAGGAGTGAAGGGTGCCCGGGTCGCGTCGGATGAAGACCTTGCGCTGCTCGTCATGGAAGTGGCGCATTATTCGACTGACATCGCCAGGTGGCTCCATGACCTGCACTCCGCCATCTCTGAGACGTTGAAGCCCTAGAGGGAAGCTCCCGTTTGCTGCATGCTGGGAAGAAGACCGCTCAATCGTCCAAGTCCTCGAACTCGCCGCGCAGGATCTCCCGCTTGCCGGCATGATTGGCCGGGCCGACAACCCCCTCCTTCTCCATGCGTTCCATGATGGACGCCGCCCGGTTGTAGCCGATCTGCAGCCGCCGCTGGATGTAAGAGGTCGATGCCTTTCTGTGCCGCAGGACGATGCCCACGGCCTGCTCGTAGACATCCGCTGATGCGAGACCGGGATCGTCCTCATCGATCGGCAGCTCCAGGACCTCGAGCTCCTCAGGGACCTCATCGTCGGCCGTGACGGCATCGAGATAGACCGGTTCGCCCTGGCGCTTGAGATGCGCCACCACCTTCTCCACCTCCTCGTCCGAGCAGAACGGCCCGTGCACGCGCGTGATCCGCCCGCCGCCGGCCATGTACAG
>NZ_JAGPUP010000458.1:0-17486 GCF_018069605.1 Microvirga sp. HBU67558
CCTGGGTTTCTCTTGGCGCAGCCTCCGCGTTACCGGTGAGAACCGCTGGCCGCTGACGTCGCAGGCTCCCAGGCGCTACTCGGCCGCAGCCGCCGCCGGGCGCGATCAGAGGAACAGACCGTGGCGTCAGTATCCCGCCACGACCGACCCGCGGGCTCGTCCTCCCGCCGTGCGGCACGAGCATCCCGTCCCGACGGGGGCCGAGTTCGTCAGGGCACAGGTCCGGACTGTCGTCGCACAATAGCCCCCGACCGCTGACGAGACTGGCGTCTGGTTCGTGGCGTACGGGTAATTGTAGTAAGGATAGTTGTAGTACGGGTACGTGGCCGCCGCCCCGATCACTGCGCCTGTGGCCAGACCCAGTCCCCATCCGCCGTAGTAGTTCCCGTAATATGGATAATTGCCGCCGTAGTAGGGGTACCGCCCGCGATAGTAGGGATAGCGCCCGCCGTAGTTCGGATAGCGTCCGCGCCAATCTCCCCGGTTGCCGAAGCGGTTGTCGAAGCGTCCCGGGTTGCTGATCGCCGCCTGCCGGAAGTCGCCGCGTCCGGGCCGGGCTGCGACCGCAGCACCGCGGAAGTTGCCGCCCATTCCAACGCGAGAACCGCCCATGCCGCCGCGCGGAATGTACATTCTGGAGCCGCCACCAAAACCGCCGCCACGGAAGCTGCCGCCACCCCGCATGCCCCCACCGCCGAAGCCGCCCCCGCCGATGCGGGCGCCTCCACCACCGCGGCCGCCGCGCTGCGCATCGGCCACATCCGGAATCAGGAGGGTGCCTGCTGCCAGAACACCAAGAGCCAGAAGAAGCTTGTTCATCGACATCCTCCCCTACGGGACTGGGATATAGATCAACTCGACACAAAGTAGATGGTTGCGGGGAGAGCTCCTCTGATCCGCACTGGCATCGCCTCACCGATGCTGGGCGCTCCCCTGTCCGGCTCAGCGAAACGTCTCTTTCGGGATATGCCGGATGGATTACAGGGGAGCCTAAGATCAAGGATCAATTGTTGCAGAGTTTCTAAGCGAACTCAGTTATAGTCTCCTGCCGAGGATGACCCACCTCTGGGAGGCCTTCATGATGACGATGCCTGCGCTCATGGCGGACGAGCTCGGAAGGCGCATCGCGAGCGACTTCCGCCGCCTGTTCGGGTCGGCCCATCAGGACAAGGCCGAGCGACTTGACAGTGCAGCCCGGATGGCCCTGGAATGCATCGGTAAGAGCGACGCCCTCTATCACAACGTCGAACACACCTTCCTCGTCACCCTCGTCGGGAGGGACATCCTCCATGGCCGAATGCTGACCGAACGCCTGGAGCCGGATGACTACTCACATCTCATCGTCGCTTGCCTGTTGCATGACATCGGCTATGTCCGCGGCATTCTGAAAGGCGACCGCAATGACCGGTTTGTGGTCGACGCGAGCGGGGTGACGGTAACCCTGCCGCGCGGGGCATCGGATGCGGCACTTGCCCCCTATCATGTCGATCGCTCCAAGCTTTTCGTCATGGATCGCCTGACGGGCTCGCCCCTGCTCGATGCCGAAAGAGTGGCCCGGGCAATCGAACTCACACGCTTTCCGACACCGAACACCACCGCGGATGGGCACGAGGACCGGGAGGGACGGCTCGTCCAAGCTGCAGATCTAATCGGCCAGCTTGGCGATCCTCTCTACCTGAAGAAGGCCAATGCCCTGTTCCATGAATTTGAAGAGATTGGGGTCAACTGCCAACTCGGCTATGCCTCACCGGCTGACCTAGTGGAGCGCTTCCCCGATTTCTACTGGAACAGCGTCTCACCGCACCTGGAACATGCGATCACCTACCTGAATGTGACGGCAGCAGGCCGGCAGTGGATTGCTAATCTGCATAGCCACGTGTTCTGCGCCCAGCACGCCTTCGCTCTCATGGGGCCGCAGCGTTGAGATCACGCTTCCTGGATGACAATCAATGAAGCCTTCTGACACGCTGGCCACACCGTTACATGGTCCCGGGCGGCTATCCCGTCTTGAACGTTCCTGAAGCTGAAGGATGCGGGTTGTCCCAAAATGCCAAACCGCCGTCACGTCTGGTCAAGCGATGGTGCGCGTTTCCTGTATGCTGGCTGGCAATCGGCGTCTGCAACGAACCGGGAATTGCTCATTCTCCATTCCCGTGCGTCCAAATCTGCGGACCCGCGGGTCTATAACGCTAGGAACGCGGTGCGTGACATGAAGCGTCAAGAATCTCTGAAGAACGAGAGAGCCGACATTGGCACGGCGATTACCTCTAATGTTCGAGAGAGGATGAAGCGGAAGGATTTCGAGAGCGAATTGAGACAGCTCCAGGTCGAACTCGTGCGCCTGCAGACCTGGGTCAAGGCAACGGGAGCCAGGATCATTATCGTTTTCGAGGGCCGAGACACCGCCGGCAAGGGTGGCGTGATAAGCCGGATTACGCAGCGGGTGAGCCCGCGGGTGTTTCGGCACATCGCCCTGCCGGCGCCGACCGAGCGCGAGAAGAGTCAGCTCTACATCCAGCGCTACGTGGCGCAGTTCCCCGCCGCCGGCGAGATCGTGCTGTTCGACCGCTCGTGGTACAATCGAGCCGGAGTCGAGCGCGTCATGGGCTTCTGTACCGATGACGAGTACGAGCGCTTCATGCGCCTGGTGCCATCGTTCGAGCAGGAGATCGTCGATAACGGCATTATCCTGCTCAAGTACTTTCTCGACGTCAGCCAGGACGAGCAGCGCCGCCGCTTCGCCGACCGGATCGAGGATCCGATGAAGCATTGGAAGCTTAGCCCGATGGACACCGAGTCGGTGCGTCGCTGGTGGGATTACACGCTGGCCTACCAGGCCATGCTGCGCGCCACGGACACTCCTGCCAATCCATGGTTCATTGTCCCGTCCGACGACAAGCGCCGCGCGCGGCTCAACCTGATCAGCCATCTGCTGAGACAAATCCCGTACAAGAAGGTCAAGGTCGAACTGCCGAAGGTGCCAAAGGCGGAACCGAGGCCAAAAGGGATCGAAGACCGGCTGCCGGCATCCCACATCGTCCCGGCCCGATATTGAGTGCCATGACGGCATAACCCGGAGCGCGGTCATGCCCGGCACGCACCCAGTCGATCCGCTTCCCCCGAACCGGATGGAGGCTGCGACGGTGCCGCCTGCGCGCGGGGGCAATCCGATGGTTGGCCAGGAGGCTCTCAGCCCGGGCGACCGGGAAGGAACGTCGGTCGCCCGCGGGATCGGCCTTGAGGCCAGATGGCTGCGCTGGTTACCAGGGCTCAGCACCCTCCTCCGGTACCAAGCCGCATGGTTTCGCCATGATGTCTTGGCCGGACTGGTGCTCGCGACCATGCTTGTCCCCGTCGGGATCGCCTATGCCGTGGCCTCCGGCCTGCCGGGCATCTGCGGCCTCTACGCCACGATTGTCCCCCTCTTGGTCTATGCCGTGTTCGGGCCGAGCCGGATCCTCGTCCTCGGCCCGGATTCGGCCCTTGCGGCAGTCATCCTCGGCATCGTGTTGCCGCTGTCCGGCGGGGATCCCCAGCGCGCCGTCGCCCTGGGCGGGATGATGGCCCTCGTGTCGGGGACGGTCCTGATCCTGGCCGGGCTTGGACGCCTCGGCTTCGTGACGGAACTCCTGTCGAAGCCGATCCGCTACGGCTACATGAATGGCATCGCCTTGACGGTCCTGATCAGTCAGATCCCCAAGCTCTTCGGCTTCTCGGTCGAGAGCACGGGACCTTTGCGCGAACTATGGTCCATCGGAGGAGCCATCCTGGCCGGCAGGATGAACTGGGTGGCCCTTGCGGTCGGCCTGGGAACACTGGCCACCATCCTGCTGCTGCGGGGAAGCCGACGTGTACCCGGCATCCTGGTCGCCGTCGTCGGTGCTGCCGTCCTTGTCGGCGTGTTCGACCTCGCGGAGCGCCACAACGTCTCGATACTCGGCTCGCTGCCGGAGGGCCTGCCACGCTTCACCGTTCCCTGGATCGGGGTCGGCGACATCGTTCCTGTGCTCATCGGGGGATGCGCCGTCGCCATGGTGTCGTTCGCCGACACCAGTGTGCTCTCCCGGGCCTACGCCGCAAGGACCCGCACCATGGTCGATCCCAACCAGGAGATGGTGGGGCTCGGAGCCGCCAATCTCGCCACCGGGTTCTTTCAGGGCTTTCCGATCAGCAGCAGCAGTTCGCGCACGCCTGTAGCCGAAGCCGCCGGGGCCCGTACGCAATTGACCGGCATCGTCGGCGCACTCGCCATCTGTCTGCTGCTGCTGGTGGCGCCCGATCTTCTGCGCAACCTTCCGACCTCCGCCCTGGCTGCCGTCGTCATCGCGTCGGCCATCGGGCTGTTCGAGGTGGCCGACCTCAGGCGGATCTACCGCATCCAGCGTTGGGAATTCTGGCTGTCGATCGCCTGCTTCGCGGGTGTCGCGGCGTTCGGCGCCATTCCGGGGATTGGTCTAGCGATCGTGATTGCCATCATCGAGTTCCTGTGGGATGGGTGGCGCCCCTACTCCGCCGTTCTGGGACGTCCGACCGGCGTTGAGGGCTATCATGACGTCACGCGCTATCCGGAGGCAGGCCGGATCCCAGGCCTGGTCCTGTTCCGCTGGGATGCACCCCTGTTCTTTGCCAACGCGGAGCTGTTCCGCGAACGCGTCCTTGCCGCCGTGGCGGAATCGCCAACGCCGGTGCGTTGCGTGGTGGTCGCGGCAGCTCCGGTCACGAGCGTCGACGTGACGGCGGCCGATGCCTTGACCGAACTTGATGAGGCGTTGCTGGCGCAGCGCATCGAGCTCCGGTTCGCTGAACTGAAGGATCCCGTCAAGGATAAGCTGCGGCGGTTCGGGCTGTTCGACCGGTTCGGCGAGACGCGGTTTTCGCCTACAATCGACGCGGCCGTGTCGCAATATCAGGAAGCGAGCTGACGAGGCCAGAGAATGCCTGGAGGGCGACCTCACTGGCGAAACCGCTTGGTGCGCCGGTGCATTCGACGGCCGAAGGCTGTAGAGAACGGGAGGCTGAAGATCAGCTCGTCCGCAGCGTTCGCAACCTCAATGGTATAGTCGCACGGATGCTGACCGCGCAACGCGAAGACGCCCCTGATGTCGCGAGCCGCACAGAACGCCTCACGATAGGCAGTCTCCACGTCAGGAAAGTTGAGCCCGAGCTCGTCGCGGCTCAGTCCCTCGCGTGCACCCCTGACGTGGAAGAAGAAGCGAGGCATAACACTCATCCAGTTCGCGCAGCATGAGGGAGCACTCGATCATGATGTGCCTTCGGACTACGTGCTTGTCCGGTTGGGACAACCGCTTGGCATTTCGTGACCCTGGCCTTCCAGGGCCTCGCGTATTGGAGCACCTCCCGCAACCGGCTTGGTTTGCAGCCCGGGAGCTCTCCAAAGGCCACGGGTGGAACGCTGTTCGGGCAGGTTTCCGGCTTCGCCTGTGTCCCAAACTGCTAAAGGGAAGTCCCAAGCCGTCAAGCAGGCTCCGATCCAGTCCTTAGGCTAACGGACGAGAGCATCATCAGGAGACCAAGATGCGGAAGGAAATCATCAGCGTCGTCGCAGCCCTGTTCATTGGTGGCGCGCCCGCGGCCTATGCTCAGCAAGCCACCTCAGGCCCAGCCGGCACACCTGGCAGCGGACGGCTGAGCCAAGGCGATTTCAAAATGCTGACCGATATTCGGGTCGGAGTGATCAAGGCCGCACTGCAACTCACCCCGGAGCAGGAGAAACTCTGGCCCGCCGTGGAGGAGGCGATCCGCGCCAGGGCCGAGACACGCTATCGCCGGCTGGCCGCACTGGGGGAGCGCTTGGACCAGCCACGAGACATCGATCCGGTGCAACTCTATCGCCAGCGTGCCGACGTCCTGACGGATCGTGCGGCGGGCCTGAGGAAGCTTGCGGATGCCTGGCAGCCGCTCTACCAGAGCCTCACGCCGGACCAGAAGTCGCGGCTGCGTCTTGTGACGCTGCATGCGCTTGAAGGGCTCCGGACCGCCATGGAGAACCGCCGCATGGAGCCGGATGACGAGGAGGAAATCGAGCTTTGGGTTTTCCCTCACTAGGTCACCCCAGGAAGGCACAGCTGTTCCAGTGAACTGCTTGGGTGTTCAAACCCAGATCAGGAAGATCCCATGCGCACACTCATCGCCGCATTCGCGGCAAGCGCTCTGATGACAGGTTGCGTGTCAAGCTCCGGGTCGGATGCGCAGCCGCCGAACTACGTCTCCTCCCAGGCGAGCCAAGCACCTGGAATTCGCAACGACGCGTTCGGGGGCGCCGCAATGCCGATGCGAGGCCTGCCTCGCTGACGACCGCAGGCAAATCCGCACCGCTCGATCTCATCCTTCAGGCAGACGCAAGAAGGCTTGACAAGATCGGTACACTACCCGGGTCGGCCGTTGCTTCGCCAGGCAGTCGGCGTTCGGCCCGACCAGCGGCGGAAGGCGCGGGTGAAAGCGCTGGCCTCTGAATAACCGAGCGCCGCCGCAATCTCGCCAAGTGGCACGTCGGTATCTGCCAACAATTGCCGGGCAATCTCGAAGCGGATCTCATTGGCAATTGTCCTGTACCCCGATCCGCTGTCCCTCAAGCGCCGGCTCAAGGTGCGTCGATGCATCGCCAGCAGATCGGCCATGTCGCTGGCGGAGCAGCGCCGTTTCATGATCCGCGTGCGCAGCAAGCGCCGGATGTCATCCGGGAACTCGGATGCCGCATTGCCTCGCAGTCGCCGGATCTGCTCCTCCAGCATGCCGCGGAGCAGAGGATCGGCCCCCGCTACTTTTCGCTTCAGGTCCTTGGCCGGAAATACCAGGGTGGCGCCCTCCTGATTGAACCGGACGGGCGCCCGGAAATGGCGCCGGTAGGATCCGGTATCGGCTGGGGCCGTGCGCGACAGAAGCACTTCCGTTGGGCGCCATTCAGCGCCGCACAGGGTGCGCATCGCATTGACCGATACCGCCAGGGCTGCTTCGGTGATGTGTTCTGCGCTCGCGCCGTCGGGCTGGTACGCCGCGTAGGTGAGCATAGCCACGTCATCGGCAACGGTCAGCGAGGCAACCACGACCCGGTCCTGGACGCTCAGATTGGACACGAGCGAATCCAAGGCCCCGCTGACGGTCTCCGAATGCTGCATCAGTCGTCCGATCAGGTCCAGGGACAGGATGGTGGCCCGCTGGCCCACAAGCAGCCCGAAATGCGGACAGCGGGTTCTCGCCACGCACAGGGTATAGAGCCGGGCCAGGGCGGTGAACGCAACGACGCTCGTACCGTCCTCGAACAGGCGAGGGTCGAGCCCGGCCTCGTGGATCAGCGGATCGGGATCAATCCCGAAATCGCACAGGGTCGGGACAATCTCTTTGCTGACTCCCAGATGGATGTACCCGGGCGCAAGCGTGCGCCGGGATATCGCATGAGCCAGCGCCGGAATCAGGATCGATTGCCCCGGACCACGACCAACATCCTGTGAGATTCGTCCGTCGTCCATCGTCGCGCCCTCGTCAGGTTTCGAGCACCGGTCTCAGGTCTCTGCGGCGGGCGTCGTTGATTGGCGCGTACCGCATCCAGATTGGACAGGGATTGCTCCCTGGCCGGGTCGGCGGCCCACTTCAGGCTCATGCCGTGTCCATGATCGCGTAAAGAAAGATCCGCAGGCTCCACGCAGGGCTCCTCACCGAGGGCAGACGTCCCAGAAGCCTTGGGTGCGTTGAGAGTTGGTGTAGTACCAACAATAGCCGGCGGCCGGCGCCGGTGAGGTGGCATAGGTGGTTGCTGCCGCAGCCGTCACGAAGCCGAGGGCCGCGCCCGCGGCCACCGCAGCACCGGGTCGCCACCAGTAGGACGACGGTCGGTACCATCCCCCGGCCGGCACGGGCGGCCGATAGCCTGGACGAACCGCGACGTTGCCCGCCGGGCCCCGCGCCACGGCGCCACCATATGCACCGCGGGCCGCCACTCCGCCCTGGGGTCCACGGGCCACCGCTCCACGTGGGCCACGCGCTGCGGCTCCGCCCCGCGGGCCGCGGGCCGCCGCCCGTGCGTATTCCAAATCTCGTTTCTGAACGATTTCGGGCAGCGTGGATTCGGGCAACCTGGACGGCAGCTCTGTCCGTGAGCCGAACGACGGCAGAGTCATTACCCTTGTGGACGCCGATGCGAAGGCGGGAAGACCAATGATGAAAGCCAGTCCGATTGATCCAAGAGTGAGTTGTCCTGAGCACCTGTTGTGCATGCGCCACTCCTGTGAAGGCCCGACGAAAGGCAGGTAGCGGTTCCGTCGCTAGCGGAGCAAGGGTTCGGGAAAGTTGTCATCCATGCTCCGTCTGAGACCAGCATCCTATCGGCGCGCATTCCGTGCTTGACACTTCCGGACAGGCACTTTGCAGTTTGGGACACGCGGCGCATGCAAATGCACATCGTTCGACGATCGATCCACCTCTGGACGATGTGTTTTCCGGAGATGGATCATCGGCAGCATTGGGCCATACCCCTTGGTGACAATCGATGATCACCACTTGACTGCCGTCATCGGATAGGGGGCGCATAGAGCACACCGCCCATGCTCCAGAGCTGGTTCAGGCCGCGCGGGATACCGAGCCGCGAGTTCACGCCGAGATTGCGTTCGTAGATTTCGGCGTAATTGCCCGTCGCCCTGACGGCGTGCAGCGCCCATGCATCGTCCAGCCCCAGCATCCGACCGAAGCCTCCTTCCAGGCCGGCGAAACGGCGTATGTCCGGCTTCTGCGATGCCCTTGCCTCAGCTGCATTCAGAGACGAAACGCCGAGTTCCTCCGCATTCACGAGCGCGAAATTCACCCACTTCACCAGTGTGAACCACGCGAAGTCGTCGGCTCGCGTCACCGGCCCAAGGGGCTCCTTCGAGACCACGTCAGGGAGGATCACGGCAGCGCCAGGCTGGGGAAGTTTCAGGCGCTCGGCATAGAGCGCCGATTGATCCCGCGTCAGAACATTGCACTGGCCGGCCTGAAAGGCCGCGAGAGCCTCCGCGGCACTCGCAAATGCGCGCTCATCGTAGGTCATGGAGTTCGCGCGGAAGAAGTCGGCCAAGTTGAGCTGACTCGTCGTCCCGCTCTCCACGCACACCTTGGCGCGGTCGAGTTCCAGCGCCGAGGAGACCATGAGATCCCGCATCACCATGAAGCCCTGGCCGTCATGATAGGTGATGCCCGCGAAAGCGAGGCCGAGGCCCGCCTCGCGCTCCAGGGTCCAGGTCGAGTTTCTGGACAGCAGGTCGACCCGTCCCGCGCGCAATGCCTCGAACCGCTCGCTGGCCGATAACGGCACAAAGGCGACCTTCGATCTGTCGTCGAAAATTGCTCCCGCGACCGAACGGCAAAAGTCGACGTCGAAGCCGGACCAGTCACCCTGCTCGTTCCGGTCCGAGAATCCGGACAACCCTTCGCTCACGCCGCATTGAAGGACGCCGCGTTGCTTTACGGTCTCGAGCGTCCCGGCAGCCCCGGAGGCCGCAGAGGCACAGGTCAGAGCGAGAGCTATGCCGGCAATGGCGTTGAGTTTGGCCGCGTTCAACATGATCCTTGGTCTCCGTCGCATGATGCGTTCCGCTCCCGGAGCACAGGTCCGGGCGACTTGGGAGTCACAGGCTGGCCCCCTGACGGACCACGACCTTGGTGCCGAGCGGCACGCGCGCATAGAGGTCGATGACGTCGCCGTTAGCGAGCCGGAAGCAGCCCGACGAGATGGCATGGCCGATCGTCTCCGGCTGATTGGTGCCGTGGATGCGGAAGACCGTCGAGCCGAGATAGAGTGCGCGGGCCCCCATCGGATTGCCCGGGCCGCCGGCCATGAAGCGCGGGAGATAGGGCTGACGGGCGATCATCTCCGGCGGTGGGCGCCAGTCGGGCCATTCGGCCTTGCGGCTGACGCGCACCAGGCCCGACCACTGGAAACCCTCGCGGCCGACGCCGATGCCATAGCGGAGGGCGCGGTTGTTGCCCTGGACCAGATAGGCGAACCGCTCCGATGTATGAATGACGAGGGTTCCAGGTGCCTCATTCGAGCGGAAGAACACGACCTGGCGGGCATAGGGCCCATCAGCGATGACGACCTCTTCCGTGGAAATGCGCCCCGGCTCGTCGCCGATCTCCAGCGTCTCCTGGATGACGGATTTCGGCAGAGCCTGCGCATCCGCTGCACCGGGCAGACAAACCGCCAGGGTAAGTCCGAATGCCAGCGCAAGCGCCGTACCCATTTGGACAATTCGGTCGTCGCATGTCCGCATCTGCTCCTCCAGGGATAAGGCTTTCACCATCAGGCTCCGCAACGCACATACACGAAGGTTCCGTATCGCCGGTTCGCGTCCGGATCGACGAAGCGCATGGTCATGAGGCTGCTCGTACTCGAGAGGATCTCGCGATCCTGCGGATGGCCCGGCGGCGCCTCGAATCCGAGATAGGTCCGGCCGGCGGCGTCGCCTTTGAGGCGCAGTTCGTAGGGCTTCGGATCGTCCGCGACATGCATCATCACGCCATCGGTCGGGCCTTTCGCGATGGTGTAGGGCTGGCCACACTGAGCTCTCGCCTCCCGCTCCGTCCTGGGACGGTCCTTGTCGGCATGATACGACGCGATGCCCCACCGCCCGATCAGACGTTCGCGTGGGATGGAGGCGGAGGTCTCGACGGCAACGGGGGAAGGGGCCTCGCTCGTCGCGACGGTGCAGCCTGCTACGACGAGGGACGCGATAACCGCGAAGGCGAGCCCGGGAAAGACGCTCAGGCAAGGCCGCGCAGCCGGGGAGAGACAAGCCGACGCCAAGGTCCGCTCACAGTTCTCGATCGTCCTTGCGTCCCTAGCGCTGATCAGTTGCACGTTCGGCTCCTGTACTTGCTGTCTGACACGTTATTTCGATGGCAATTATGGTCTCAGCCGAAAGATCGGGTTCTCCGTGCATGACCCTCAGCAGCAGGCCTAGCGGAAGTGACCTCGTCTCATGCTGGGTTCCCCTTGCCACGCCTGGTGCTTGTTCCGACCGGAGGCAAAGACCCTATGTGGGCTCGTACCGCTCCGCTTGACACTTCGAGACGTTCGCTTAGCCATTTGGGACAGAAGGTGTCGCGCCACCGTGGCTTCCGGTCGGCTGGAAATCCGTTCAGCGCGCAGCCCGAGAGTTTGGGATGAGGCAGCCCAGCACCATAACCTGTCTTCCGAACACAGCACCGCGCCGAGTTGCTCGGCCGGCCGTCGCGTCGCATCGCTATCGACCACCGATCCGAGGGATTCCACCAGTCTGGCGACGGTCAGATGCTCGAAGGCAATGGGGGCAGGACCTGCGACGAGGTCGGAGGAAGCGGCCTACTCGGGCTCACCAATATAACCGGGCAGATCCGGCATCGCGACCATCGATCCGCGCCGGATCGGGTTGTCGGTGAGCTCAGCCTCGACATAGTTGGGCGGCTGGCCGCCTGAAGAGGCCGACACGCAACCGGCGACCAGGACCGACAGGATCAGGAAGAGTGGCAGTCTGACGAGCATCGTCTTCTCCTTTGCAGATTCAGGACGGGAACGGGTGATCGCGTGCCACCGCGATCGGAGTTGGGGAGGCGGTAGAGAAAGAGAAATGGTCGGGGGGAGCGAGCGTTCGCACCGTCCCTGAGCGGCTCCTCGGAGCCTCGCGGCCGACGTCCTGCCAAAAGCCAGCCTCGCCGTCGCGGACGATCGTGGCCTCGGTGATCCGCGTACCCGGCCGCCTCCTGCAGGAGCGGTATGACCGCAGTCGTGCCGAACCGCTCCATCGGGCGTCGTCCTCCCTTCATGGACCGAAGGGGCCGGAAGTCCCACCACCTCTGGGCATTCGGCACAACATGAGCCACGCCCGGGCAGCGCAGGGGCACCGTCCCGCAGCAGCCATCATCTGGCAAAAGGCCGTGAGACGGAAGTAACTTACTGTAGGCGCGCGCCGCACAGCCCCGCAGGGACATGTTACGGGCGTCATCGATCCCGGCGCTGACCACGACCACCACTGCGTAAACTACACGATGCTACAGGCGGGCCTTTGCGCGCCTGCTAACGTCCTGTCCGGATCCGTACCCTTCGCAAGCCGTGAACGGCCTACCGCGATCTCCGATCCGAACGTCCGGGGCTGCGATGCGACAGGGTTGCTCCAAGGCCCACGCAGAGGAGAAATCATCATGAAGAGAGCATCATTGTCGGCCATTCGGCTAGCCATCGTTCTGACCGTTCTGTGCGCAGGCGCTCAGGCTCAGGACGCCATCCGGCAACCAGGTCAGAAGCAGATCGGCAAGGTGAAGCCGGAGGTCGAGCCGGCACTGATCGTCATGAATTCCGCAGGAGCGAGGCTCGAGGGGAACAGGCTCGTGCTCACGGGCATCGCTCCCAGCTCCATCATCTTCGCCGACCGTCCCGTGCGCGCGGCGGGCCACGCTCTGACCGCACATCTCCTCGAGGAATGGGCGGCCGGCTCCGACAGCTTCGCCAAGGACCCTCCGAATGCGACCGTGTCGGTGTTCGACAAGGCCGGATCCTCGGTGAAGGACGCCGTCGTCACCCTGAAGAACCCGAGGATGGACGGAAGCCAGCTCACCTTCGAGGTGGCGGTTCTGGAAGGCGACCTCCGCAATGCCGACGGACCCGCGTCGGTATTCATCGACATCATCGGGCTGCCGTTCACGCCGCTGTCATTCGCCGGCATGGCGCGCCGAACCGCTTATCGGGGTGCGTTCTACGCCGGAGCGGCGGCGGCTGCCACCGGCGCCTATGGCTACTACCATCCGTACGCGCCCCTCTACCCCTACGCACCCTACCCGTACCGCCCCTATTAAGGGCGGCAAGGTGCCGGCTGCCTGTCAGCCGGTGCCGAACGTCTGTAGCAGGTCCTACCATCGCAGCGATAAGGATTGTCATCGACAGGTTGCAGAAGGGAGAAAGGCATTGCCCTATCGAAGTGGGAACACGAGCCCATGACCTTCGGGCGGGCAGACGCCCGCTTTTTTGCAGGCCGGGCCAGCCGGTTCCCCATAGGCCCGCGGGTCCGATCCGCTCCGGCGGCCTTCATCGGGGCAGGGGCCTTCTACGTGTTGCGATCCAGTTCGGCCTCGATCTCGGCCGCGAGATCCCGGACCAGCTCCCGGTACTCGGCGCAGCGTGCCGTCCTCACCGGAGAGCCAGAGCGCTCCCAGTGCACCAGGGCCGCCTGCGCGGCGGCGAAATCATCGCAGAGGGACATAAAGCCATCGTCCGTCCGGGCACGCTCCTCGATGGCATGCCCGCGGTCCGGAAAGCGGGCGATGGCGACCTGGACGGCGTGATGCATGGTGCAGCCCCGTTGCCGGGTTCGGACGGCGCGGATGCGCCGCCCCACGGTTCCAGCATCGCCCCATACCCCACGCGCGGGGAGTATGTTACTGTAGGTTACGGGAAGAGGCGTCTCGTGCGCCCGCGGAAAACGGACCGGTTCATGCTCGGTGGAGGCGACGGCACTGTGAGCGCCTCGTCGCAGGCGCAGTCGCTGCCCGCGGCAGAGGACGTGCGCGCGCAGCTCGATGTCCTCCTCGCCAGCCCCGACCTCGACGCGCCTGCCCGGGCGCGCCGGTTCCTGCGCTATGTCGTCGAGGAGACGCTCGCCGGGCGCGCCGAGCGCATCAAGGCCTATGCCATCGGCACCGAGGTGTTCGAGCGGAACGCGGACTTCGACGCCCAGGGTGATCCCGTCGTGCGCATCGAGGCCGGACGGCTGCGCCGGGCGCTGGAGCGCTATTATCTCTCGGGCGGCACGTCGGATTCGGTGGTCATCACCATCCCTAAGGGGGGCTACGTCCCGCACTTCGCCTGGCGCACGGCGCCGGTTGCGGACGCCGATCCTGTCCCTGTCACCGTGTCGCCTGGATCTCCGGCCGATTCGCCGCCACGGCGCCGGATTCCTTGGCCCATCGCGGTCGCCTGCCTTGCCTTTCTCGGCGGGCTTCTCCTGTGGGCGCCTTGGCGTGACGGCGTGTCCCGCACGCCACAAGCACCGGCTCCTTTACCGCCCGGCGGGCCTACCCTCGTCGTGCTGCCGCTCGAGGCCTTAGGGGAGCCGTCGGCGAAGTCCTACGCGGATGGCCTGACCGAGGAGGTCCTGAGCCAGTTCGCCCGCTTCAAGGAAATCACGGTCCTCGGGCGGGAAACGTCGCGCAGCATCATGCCGGGAACGGATATGGCCCGCATCCGACGTGATCTCGGCGTCCGCTACGTGCTCGAGGGCAGCGTCCGGGCCGCGGCGCACCGCCTGCGCATCACGGGCCGGCTCATCGATGCACAGACCAGAGCAGTCCTGTGGTCACAGACCTACGACGAGGACTTGCAGGTCCGTGATCTTTTCACGATCCAGGACGAAGTCGCCCGCAGAGTCGCAACCGCCGTGGCACAGCCCTACGGCATTATCCAACGGGCCGACGGGACCCGAACGGGCTCCCGCCCTCCCGACGACCTCGAAGCCTATGCGTGCACGCTCAGGTTCTACGATTACCGGGCCGCGCTGACCGAGGACAGCCATGGGGCGATCCGAACCTGCCTGGAGCGCGCGGTCGCAGTCCATCCCGATTATGCGACCGCCTGGGCGATGCTGTCCATTCTTTACCTCGACGAGGACCGGTTCGGATTCAATCCAAGGGCAAAGGCAAGCCCCCCGATCCAACGCTCACTCGAAGCCGCTCGCCGCGCGATCCGCCTCGATCCGGAGAACGTGCGGGCGCTCCAGGCTCTGATGATGGCGCTGTTCTTCGCCGAGCAACCGACCGAGGCGCTGGAGGTGGGCGAGCGGGCGGTGACGCTGAACCCGAACGATACCGAGCTTCTCGGCGAATACGGAACCTGTCTCAGCCAGGCCGGCGCATGGCGACGCGGCGCCGAGCTTATTGAGCAGGCGCTTGCCCGCAACCCCGGCCATTCCGGCTACTACAGCGGGGTCCTGGCGGTCTATGCCTACATGCAGCGCGACTACGAGCGTGCGGAGACCCTGATCCGGCAGGCGGCTCTGGAGAAGTTCCCGCTCTACCATTTCGTCGCCGCCGTCATCTACGCCCAGCTCGGCAAGGCATCGGAAGCTGCCGAGGCGCGCGATACATTCCTGCGCATGCGCCCGATGATTTTCGAGCACTGGGACGCCGAGATGGCCAAGCGCAACTACCGGCCGGAAGACGCGGCCCATTACGCCGAAGGCGCCCGCAAGGCGGGCTTCCCGGTGCCGGCGCGCACGGCTGCGGAATCAACCCTCGAGGCACGGGCATCCCGGCACTGACCGCCACGACCACCCGTAACCTACAGGATGATACAGGCGCGAATCCCCGGCCGTTGCTAGCGTTTGGGCAGTGGCATGGCGATTCCGAGGAGTTCACCCACGGGTACCGCCGGGGCGAGGAGCTGCGGAGCAGGACCGTCCGCCATGCCGGTAAGTGTCGCACAGTTCCCAGAACTCACACGCAACGGAGACTTGTCATGACGATGAAGCTGACCCGCCGCCAGGCGGCCATCGGTGCCTTGAGCCTGCTCGCCGGGACCGCGGCGACCACCGCCAGTGAGGCTCATCTGGGCGAATTACTGGGTATCGACGAAGGCCTCGAGGATTTCTGGCTGGCAACCGACGCCTACATCTACGGCTATCCGCTGGTCACCATGGAGATGACTCGGCGCGTCATCACCAACGTGGCCGCCCCCGAAGGCACCCGGGCGCCGATGGGCCAGATCATCAAGCTCCGGCACTACCCGGATGCTACGTTCCGCGATGTGACCGCACCCAACGCCGACACGCTTTATACGACCGCATTCTTCGACGTCGGCAAGGAGCCCTGGGTGTTGAGCCTGCCGGACATGAAGGACCGCTATTTCCTCATGCCCATGCTGGACGGCTGGACGACTGTGTTCCAGGTTCCCGGCAAGCGTACCACGGGCACCGGCGCCCAGACCTATGCCATCACCGGACCCGGCTGGAGCGGCACGCTGCCGGCAGGCGTCAAGGAGTACAAGTCGCCGACCAACATCGTCTGGCTGCTCGGTCGCATCTACTGCACCGGCACGCCGGAGGATTACGCCGAGGTGCACGCGCTCCAGGACCAGGTCAAGCTGGTGCCGCTCAGCGCCTACGGCAAACCGTACACGCCGCCCGCCGGCAAGGTCGATCCCTCGATCGACATGAAGACCGCCGTGCGCGACCAGGTGAACCGTATGGATGCGGTGGCGTACTTCACCCTGCTGGCGGAGCTGATGAAGACCAACCCGCCGTCGGCGGCTGATGCCCCCGCCCTCGCGAAGTTCGCCAAGATCGGGCTCGTGCCCGGCCAGAACTTCGACGCGAGCAAGCTGCGGGCCGACTTCGCCAAGCGCATCCCGGAGATCGCCAACGACCGGATCATGATCCAGTTCAAGATCAACAAGGATATCCATGACATCGACGGCTGGGGCTTCACGACGAAGGCCGGGATCTACGGCACCGACTACCTGATGCGAGCCCTCGTTACGGCGATCGGCCTCGGGGCCAACCGCCCGCAGGACGCCGTCTATCCGACCTCGCAAAAGGACGGCGACGGACAAGCCTACGACGGGGCGAACAAGTACGTCATGCGCTTTGCCAAGGGTCAGTTGCCGCCGGTCGAGGGCTTCTGGTCGCTGACGATGTACGACGGTGCCTACTTCTTCGTGCCCAACCCGATCAACCGCTACTCGATCAGCGCACGCCAGAACCTGAAGGCCAATCCGGACGGCTCGGTCGACCTCTACATCCAGAAAGACTCGCCCGGAGCGGACAAGGAGTCGAACTGGCTTCCCGCCCCGGCCGGCAAATTCATCCTGATGCTGCGCATGTACTGGCCGAACGAGACCAACCCGTCGATCATCGACGGCACCTGGACGATTCCGCCAGTCAGGAAGGTGAGCGATCGAGCGTAGCCGGGGAGCGGGACACACGCTTCAAACCAATAGGAGGGATCGATGATGAGATGCCTAGTCGCAATCTCTGCTCTCGCCCTGACGGCCATGGCCGCCGCAGCTCAGGTCGGGCCGCCGACGTCGCAGCGGACCTGCGGCGCCAACCGCCAGCTCGTCATGCGCGAAGGCGCGGTCGTGCTCGACACCAGCCCCACGACGTATGCCCGCTTCGTCCGGAGCGGCGCGGAGTGCCTGGTCGACCAGTTCCCCGAGCCGGCCTGGGTTCCGAGCTCCAACAACCCGCAATGCTTCATCGGCTACCGGTGCAAGGACGGGTCGGACGATTTCTGACGACACCGGCTCGATTCGCCTGGCCTTCAGCCGGCGAGCACCGCTCTAACCCGGTGCCCGCCGACTGAAGGCCAGCAAGACCCATCACAGGTTTTCATCGACGCCGACCGTTCGGTGCGTCGGACGCGCACAAAAGGGAGTTCTCGCCATGTTCAGCAAGCACGTCGCCTGTCTCATCCTGGTCACCGGCGCCCTTGGCACGATGACGATCAGCGCTCCCGCGCAGGACGCGGGCGCC
>NZ_JAGPUP010000459.1:0-18074 GCF_018069605.1 Microvirga sp. HBU67558
GCAGCGCTACGAGTTCGACATGCTCCAGCACGGACCCGTCATCGGCATCAGCGCCAAGTTCTGAACACGGGCCGCGTAGGAGCATGGGCCAGTCCCGACCGAATGCGGCAATCCTGCCGCGGCCGATACAGGGAGCACCCTCATGGGAATTGCACGAGCTGCGATTCGAGCCGGATGGATAGGGATTGTCGCGACAGCGGCGATGATGGTGTGGAACACCGCTCCTCTGGCGCAATCCGCGGATGCGCGATCGGAGGATGGCGGGAGCAGCGATCTCGCCAAGCAGGCGCAGAACCCGGTCGCCGACCTGATCAGCGTGCCATTTCAGAACAATCTCAACTTCCGTGTCGGCCCGCACAAGCAGCAGCAGGACATCCTCAACATCCAGCCGGTGATCCCGATCAAGCTGAACGAGGACTGGAACCTGATCACCCGCTGGATCCTGCCGGTCGTCTCCCAGCCGCCTCTCACCGTCACCGGCGACCGGGAGTTCGGCCTCGGCGATCTGAACCCCACCTTCTTCCTCTCGCCCTCGAAGCCGACCCACGGGATCATCTGGGGCATCGGCCCGACCTTCCTCGTACCAACCGCAACCAACGAGGCCCTCGGCGCGCAGAAATGGGGCGCCGGGCCAGCGGCCGTCGCCCTGACGACTCACGGTCCCTGGGTAGTCGGAGTGCTCGTCAACCAGCTCTGGTCCTTCGAGGGCGGACCGCAGGCAGTCAACCAGACGACGATTCAGCCCTTCGTCAACTACAAC
This sequence comes from Microvirga sp. HBU67558, assembly GCF_018069605.1. Classification (NCBI taxonomy): domain Bacteria; kingdom Pseudomonadati; phylum Pseudomonadota; class Alphaproteobacteria; order Hyphomicrobiales; family Methylobacteriaceae; genus Microvirga; species Microvirga sp. HBU67558. Next base: position 761 of record NZ_JAGPUP010000459.1, read on the forward strand.
TTCTCCGGAGGCTGGTACCTGACCACCTCCCCGATCGCGACGGCCAACTGGGAGGCAAAGCCGCAGGATCGCTGGACGGTGCCGGTCGGCGGCGGGTTCGGCCGGGTGTTCAAGATCGGCAAGCAGCCGGTGAACATGCAACTCGCGGCTTACTACAATGTGGTCCATCCGACCGAGGGTCCGGACTGGCAGCTCCGGGCCCAGGTCCAGTTGCTGTTCCCGAAATGAGGCCATGCCGTCGCCCCGTCACCCAAAGGTGAGAAGCGGCCTGCTGTTGGGCCTGATCCTTCTCGGGCTCTACGGTGTTCTCGCCTACGTGGCCCTGCCATCGGCATGGTCCCACTACGAGCACCAGCGCGGCCTCGAGGGTCAGCCCATGCTGACCCACACGGGACAGGGCATCCCTGGCGATCCACTGAATGTCGGCCTCGTCGGCTCCCAGGAGGATATCGTGCGAGCCATGCACGCTGCCGGCTGGCATCCGGCCGACCCGATCACTTTCCGGACCAGTCTGAAGATCATCGGCAGCGTGGTCCTCGACCGGCCGGATCCGGATGCTCCGGTCAGCCCCCTCTTCTACGAGGGACGACGGGAGGATCTCGCTTTCGAGAAGCCGGTGGGCTCGAGCGCCGACCGTCGGCACCACGTTCGGCTCTGGAACGTTCTGGCGCGCGGGCAGGAAGGCCGCCCCGTCTGGCTCGGTTCGGCGACCTTCGACCGCGGCGTGGGCTTGAGCCGATACACGGGTCAGGTCACCCATCACATTGCTCCGGACATCGATGCGGAGCGTGACGGATTGATTTCCGACCTCGTGCAGGCCGGAATGGTCGAGGTGCGTTATCAGGTGTCGGGAATCGGGCCGACGCTGAGCGGACGTAACGGTGAGGGCGACCCCTACTCCACCGATGGAGAGATCTGGATGGCTGTGCTCGTGACGGCTGGGGAAAAGCGGACGCAGCCTCCGACCGAACTTGCCACTCCAGCCCTCGTCACGGCCAAGGATGCAATCTGGAAGGCTGTGGTGGGCTCATCGCCGCAGCAGTGAAGCGACCTTTTTTGCCTTCTTGAGGTGCTCGGCATCTCCGCCGTCACCATCGCTATCGTCTGCGTTTAGTCTTGGCGATGTTGCACGCCTCCAGACGGAAGAATGACCAAGATGATAGCGAAGAGTCGTGACATGAGCCGACCTTTCACAAAGGCAGGCTTTGGCAATTCGGGATAGGCCTAGCTTCTCCGCCCAAGTTCGGGCAGCAAGCATCTGCTAACATGGCTACACGCGACCTAGCAGGATGCTGCCATGAGGATGTGGGTCACCATCGCCGTTGCTGCCTTTGCAGTCAGCCTGGCTCCCCCTGCCCACGCCCGCGACCGACTCCTCGAGGAGAGCATCAACTTCACGGGCTCCATCCTCTACTACAGCTCTGGGGTTCCTAGTCTCATCATCGGCGCCGTGCGCAACGGCGAGACCGCCGTGGCCGGCTTCGGTCGGACGAGCGATAGCGTCGACCAGGCTCCCGACGGCGACACCCTGATGCGGGTGGGTTCGATCACGAAGGTCTTCACCGGCGCGGTCCTAGCCAGCCTGGTGGCCGACGGGACGGTGCGGCTGACGGACCCGCTCGACAGGCACCTGAATTGGGATGTTGCTGTTCCGACCCGAGACGGTCGTCCGATCCGCCTCATCGACCTCGTCACCCATACCAGCGGCTTGCCGCGGGAGATCGGGCGCCCGCCGAGCCCGCCCGAGGATCCGATGCGGACCCTCACCAAGGAGGCGTTCATCGCCCACCTGAAGCAGGACCGGCTGCTGTTCCCCCCGGGAACAGGGGCACAGTACTCGAACATCGCCTTCGATCTCCTGGCGCAGGCCCTGTCCTCCGCCGCCAAGCGCCCTTACGAGGATCTGCTGCGTGAGCGCGTGCTTCAGCCCGCGGGGCTGACGGCAACAACCTTCTCGCCAACTGAAGCCCAACTCTCGAACCTGATGCAGGGCCACGATATCGATGGCAGCCCGATGCCGGTGGTTCCCACAAGCTCCATGGCGGTCGGTTCGGGCGGTCTCTACTCGTCGACGAACGACATCCTGCGCTGGCTGGCATGGCATCTGGATCGGACGGATGCCACGGGTGCCGAAATCCGCCTCCTTGATCACGCGGCATACGTCCAGCGCGACGGCTTGCGTCCTGTTCTCAGCCTCGACGAATCCGGCCGCATGGATGCCATCGGGCTGGGCTGGATCATTATGCGGCCGGAGGGCGACCGGCCCTTGATCCTTCAAAAGGCCGGCGGCTTGCAGGGGGTGTTTAGCTACACGGCCTTTCGCCGGCCCGGGGCATCGGGGTATTCGTCGCGATCAACAGGTTCAACATCTCAGCCGCCATGACGATGTCCAAGGTGGTCAACGACCTCATCGGCGACCTCGCACCGCGGTGAGGCACGCTGTGCAATCAGAAGTGAGGGGGGAATGTCCCTGACCAACCCGGTGACGCGAGCTCCTGGCGCGAACCAGGATACGATGCGGCGCATTCGTGTCGCGCTTCTTGGTGTGTGGCTGTTGCTCGCCGGTGCACCGCTCGAACCGTTGCGGGCGGCCCCGCGCGATGATGTCCGCCGCACTGCAATCATCTCGGCCTTCCAGCCCGAATGGCTGGCGCTGCAAGCGAGCCTCACAGATCGCGAGGAGCGGGTCGTCAACGAAACGGTCTTCGTAACCGGCAGGATCGCGGGCAAGGCCGTGGTCCTGTTCCTGAGCGGGATCAGCATGGTGAATGCGGCCATGACAACCCAGCTCGCGCTCGATCATTTCACTCTCGACCGCTTGGTGTTCTCCGGTATTGCCGGCGGGGTCGATCCGGCGCTCCAGATCGGCGACGTCATCGTACCGGATGCTTGGTGCGAGTATCTCGAAGCGGTGTTTGCGCGCGAGGTGGACGGTGGCTTTGCATTGCCGCCCTTCGCGGACCGTACGGTACCGAACTTCGGCATGATCTTCCCGCAGCCCGTGGAGGTTGCGCAACGCCCCGGCGTGCCGGAGAAAGTGCTTTGGTTTCCGGTGGATCCCGGGCTGCTCGATCTGGCGAGAAAGCTTCAGGACGAGCCGGCCTTAACGCAGTGCACGGCCAACAATGAATGCCTTCAGCGCCGGCCGCGGCTCGTGGTCGGCGGCAAGGGGGTCTCAGGCCAGGCTTTCGTCGACAATAAGGCGTTCCGTGAATATGTCGGCACGGCGTTCGGGGCATCATTGCTGGACATGGAATCGGCGGCTGTTGCCCACGTCGCCTACGCCAACAAGACGCCCTTCATCGCGTTCCGCTCTCTGTCCGATCTCGCAGGCGGCGGCAAGGATGAGAATGAGGTCGGCACGTTTTTTCAGCTCGCGTCCGACAATTCCGCGGCGACGATACTGGCCTTCCTGAGGTTGCTGCCCTAACGATTCCAAGGGCCCCTTCGTGGCCGCTGTTCCCGACGCCAGCAGACGCTCGGCTTTCATCCGAGGAGTGCCAGGAGCCGAGCCTCCAAACTCCCCTGCCTTGAAATGCCAAAACCAGGCCCTCACGACAGAGAACATTTCATTGGGTGACGATGGGAACCAAGGGACCTGCTTCACGTTGTAAGCGCGGCCGTGAGGACCAGCCATGCCGCGTGATTTCTTTCATATCTCGGACGGACGGCGCACCTACCCCGATCCATGGGGTGTTGCCCTCCCTTCGCTCGAGGCCGCAAGGGCTCATGCCCCTCAGGACGCCCAAGCCTTGTCAAAGAGTTGGATGGCACTCAGCCAGGCCGAATGGCGGCTGACGGTCGCCGATGAGAGCGGAGCCCAACTCCTGAGCATTGCCCTGTCCCAGGCTGCAAGGGCGGACGCTCAGTCAAGGGTCGGTTCCATGATGCTTACAGCAGCCTAAGTGGCGGACGGATCCTCGAATGGACACGCGATCGCTACAAATCGGTCAGTCGTGACTAACGCCACTCTCACCCCTGAAGTGAGGAAGCCGTCGACCAGAGTTGGAGGTCTGTCCCTTCCATCGTTGCAGGCGCTTGCGGCCGCTTCACTGCTCATCCCCCTCCTCTTCTTCGGCTTTGGGGCGTGGCAGAGCTACCGGCAGCATCTGCGGGAAGCCGAAGCGACTGTCAGGCGAGCCACCGATGTACTGGCAGAGCACGCACTGCGTGTGTTCGAGTTGCAGGAACTGCTCATCAGCCGGGTTGATGATCGTATCCAAGGTATGTCCTGGGACGACATCGCCGCCTCCGAGGATTTGCATCGCTGGCTGCTACAACTCGACCAGAACCTCCCGATCGTCGATGTGATCTGGCTGATCGACCCAGAGGGCCGAGGCCGCAACAGCAGCCGGTACTTCCCGGCCCCTGACACCTCCCGTGTCGGGGATCGGGACTACTTTCAGGCTCTCAAGGACCGACCATCGGGAACCTACATCGGCGAACCGCGGCTCGGACGCTCCAGCCCCGGCTTGTTCTTCAATGTCGCGCGGCGGCGAACGGCTGAGGCAGGCTTCGATGGGCTGATCGTGACCTCCCTGGATCCGGCTTACTTTGCCGGCGCCCTGAAAAGCTTGTCTCTCAGCCCCGATGACTCGTTCTCGATCATCAGGGACGATGGGACGATCTTGGCTCGAGGCCCCCAGCCCCTGAGCAAGCCCATGCGGCTGACGGCAGAGAGCGGCCTGATGCAGGCGATCCAGAGGGGAGCGGACACGCCCTACCGACAGGTGGCTCAGCTCGATGGAGTCGAGCGCCTGTATGCGAACAGGAAGCTGCCGGGCTATCCTGTCTATGTCTCGTATGGGCGCTCACTCCAAGCCGTGCTCGCCGGCTGGCACAAGGATCTTGTGCTCTCTGCCGGTCTGGCATTTGCCGTTGCCGGTTCACTCTCAGGCATCACGTTCCTGGCAATCCGGCAGACCCGTCAGCGGCTTGCAACACAAGCACGGTTACAGGAGAGCGAGGCTCGCATCCATGCCCTGCTTCAGGAAGCGCCTGTCGGCCTTCTGCTGACCCGGGTCAATCCGGATAGCTCCCTGACGATCGAAGAAATGAACCCGGCCCTGGCGGCAATCACAGGATGGTCGCGTGAGCAGGTGATCGGCAGAAGCCCTCGAGACGCCTTCCCAGGCAGCATCGGAGCCACAATCGAGGAGCATTACCGTGAGTGCCTCACGTCGAGGCAACCTGTGGAGTATGAGGTCGAAGGTGAAGGGCCGTCCGGCCCCTATATCCGACACGCGGTCGTGCGACCGATCATCGATGCGACCGGACGGGTGACAAAGCTGCTCGGCACTTCCATGGATGTCACCAGGGCGCGCGAGCTGGAGGAGCAGTTGCGGCGCGCTCAGAAGATGGAGGCGGTGGCGGCTCTGGTGAGCGGTGTCGCCCACGACTTCAACAACCTGCTGACGATCATGCTGGGCAATCTCGATCTAGCCCGCCGGGCGAAGGAGGATCGCAAGCCCCGCCTGATTGAGAACGCCATTCAGGCGATCGATCAGGGGCGGAAATTGACCGGACAGCTTCTCGCCTTCGGCCGTCGGCAGGCGCTCAAGTCCGAGGTCATCGAGATCCCGTCCCTGATGGCCGCCACCCACGACATGCTGGCGCAATCCCTGCGCGGGGACATCTCCATTGAGCTGAATCTTGCAGAAGATCTCTGGCCCGTACAGGCCGACGCCTCTCAACTCCAGGTCGCCCTCATCAATCTGGCCGTCAACGCTCGCGATGCAATGCCGAAAGGCGGCTCGTTCGTTGTGACGGCACAGAACTTGGTACTGCGTGACGGCGGCCTGACCGAGGCTGTCGCGATCACCGTCAGCGACACGGGAGCCGGCATCCCGCGCGAGGTGTTGACGCGGGTCTTCGAACCGTTCTTCACGACCAAGGAGGTGGGACGAGGATCGGGCCTCGGATTGGCACAGGTATATGGCTTCGCCCAGCAATCCGGCGGCTCAGTCGACATCCGCAGTGAGCCCGGTCGAGGAACGACAGTCACACTGTATCTGCCTCGGGCCGCGCGGCAAGACGACAGCCAGCTCCCCAGCGCGCATGAGCAGCAGGATAGCGTCCGGCGCAAGCTGCGCGTTCTGCTCGTCGAAGACAACCCTGAGGTCGCAGAGGTCGGACGGATGCTGCTGACCGAAGCCCAGCATGACGTCCGGGTGTGCGGATCCGTTGCGGAGGCCCTGGCCGTCTTGGAGGCGGAAGCGTTCGATCTGGTCTGTTCCGACCTGGTCATGCCGGGCGGTCAGGATGGACTTGATCTTGCCCGCACGGTGCGTGAGCGGTGGCCGTACGTCCCTGTGCTGCTGATGAGCGGCTACAGCGACGCCACAGGGGCTGCCATAGAAGAAGGCTTTCCTCTTCTCACGAAACCTTATGCCCCGAAGGCTTTTCTCGCGAAGGTCGACGAGGCTGCGTCTGGAAAGCCAGCATCTGGCAGGGTGGTCCGTCTTGTTCAACCGGGCCGATAATCGTCCGAGCGGGGTCAGACAGCAAACTTTCCCGGCCTTGAGAATGGTCTAATGCGTGATGATTGAGGCCCTGAGGTTAGGCCGAACGAAGCTTAGCGTCATCCGTTCCGGCATTTTGCCCCTCCCTCAATGGGAACCTCGGCCGTCGGAAAGGCTTGACGGCTCGGACATGCAGGCATTCTTCACCTATACCTTCCTCACGCGAAGCTGGCCGGTCTGGGCCCGTTATCTAGGCGCGACGCTGGTCGTCCTGATCATGCTGGTGCTGCGCATCGGCCTTAGCGCGTACCTGCCCGCGTTCCCCTTCCTGCTGTTCTTCATGGCCATTATCGTCAACGCCGTCCTGTTCAACCGGGGCAGCGGCTTCTACACGGTCGCACTGAGCGCTGTTCTGGCGGACTACTTCTTCCTTGAGCCGGTCGGGAGCCTTAGGATTGAGGATCATCGGGCCACCCTCGGCCTCATCCTGTACCTCGTGATCGGGTTCACCACGGCAGGGATCATCGAGGCCCTGCACACCACCGCCCACGGGCTCACGCAGGCGAACAGACGGCTCGCAGCCGCCGAGCAGGAGAAGGATCTGCTCCTGCGGGAAGCCGGCCACCGGATGAAGAACGACCTCATGATGCTCACGGCGCTGGTGCGGCTCCAGGAGCGGACGGTACACGACCCATCAGCGAGGTCGGCCTTGACCTCCGCGGCCGACCGCATCCACGTCCTCAGCCGGGTGCAGGAGCGCCTGCGGCTGGGCGAGGGCACCAGCGCGGTCGTCAACGCCGCCGACTTCATCACCGAGCTCTGTGACGACCTGAAGGCCGCACTGGTGGACCTTCGGCCGATCGCAATCACCGTGCGGGCAGAGCGTCATCTGCTGCCACAGGAGCGCGTGGTCCCTGTCGGGCTGATCATCAATGAGCTGCTGACGAACAGCCTTAAATATGCCTTTCCCGACGACCGTGGCGGCACAATCACGGTCGATTTCAGCCGCCGGGGAGACACCTTCAGGGTCGCCGTTGAGGATGACGGAATCGGATTGACCCCGGAGAGCAGGCCGAGACCATCGGCGGGTCTCGGGACGCGCCTGATCCGCTCCATGGCGGCCCAGCTCGGCGGCACCATCGCAACCGATGGGGACGGCACCGGCACGAGCGTCATCGTCCGATTTCCTGTGGATCCCTGAAGCGTCCTGTTGCGCGCACAGTCGCGCCGGAGAATGCAACGACGCTTTCGAAAGCACGACATCGTCGCATCGTGCGTCTTGTCTGGTGGCGCTCATCCGCCAGGGGCGGCTCGGCCTCGCGACCTTGTCTGAGCCAAGCTTGATCCACGACACAGGCAATCCTGAGAACTGCTTTGGGTCGGATTGGGCCCTTAGGGGATGCTGTGCGAAGGTCGGCTGCCCTCACCGAAGTTCGACCCAGGTCAGCCCCACGCGAGGAGCGATCCTGTCCACCAATAATCCAGTCCGTTGATGCAACATCAATTGAAGAGCACAAGAGCGAGGTGGCGCAGGTCGACCGGCTTGTCACAGCGGGGCACGTCCTTGTAGGCCTCCGGCAGCGCCCACTGCTCGTAGCCGGTTGCCAGCACGAAGGGGATGGTGCGCTCGCGCAGGACGTCGGCGACCGGATAGGCTTTCTCGCCTCGGAGGTTCACGTCGAGGATCGCCGCGTCGATGCTCATTTCCGTCGCCAGCAGCCTCAGCGCATCCGCCACACTCGGCACCGGGCCGATTACCTGGGCCCCCGCCTCTTCCAGGTCGCACCGCAAGTCCTCGGCCATCATGTACTCATCCTCGACCACCAGGATGCGGCGGCCGCGCAGGGCAGAGGCAGTCAGAGGATCAGGCATGCTCCGCCTCCCAGTGCATGGTGGAGATCGGCAGGGTGATCGTGCAACGCACCCCTTCCGGCGTGAGTTCGTACGATGTGTCGGCACCGAGCTGATAGGGAAGTGACCGCTCGATCAGTTCACGCCCGGAGCCCCTCCGGTAAGGTTGCCCTCGGGCAGGCGGGGGCACAGTCACGCCGCTCTCTTGCCACTCCACCCGCAGGCGGGGCTCCCCGTCCTGTCCGGGAACCAGGCCCCAGCGGATGGCGAGGCGCCCCTCCGGACGGGAGAGCGCCCCGTGCTTGACCGCATTGGTGGCGAGCTCATGCAGCCCCAGCGCGAAGCTCTGCACTGTGGCGGAGCGGAGGCGTATGCCTTTCGGTCCCTCCAGCGTCACCTGCTCATGTCCCTCGCCATCCACGACCCCATGCCCGGCGAGTTCCGTCCGGATCAGTTCGTCGAAGCTGATGCGGTCACGCTCGTTGAGCTGCGACAGCAAACCGTTCACCCGCCCGAGCGCACCCATGCGGTCACGGAAGCGGCCCCGGAATTCGTCAAGAGAGGAGCTGGTGGCCAGCGTCCGGTCCGCAATGGAGCGCACCACGACGATGAGGTTGCGGGTGCGATGCTGGAGTTCGGCCACCAGCACCTTCATTCGCTCGGCAATTTCCTTCTTCTCCGTCACGTCCTTGGCATAGCCGCCGATGCGCTGGACCTTCCCCTGCATGTCAAAGAGCGGGAAGTCGGTGTTCTCGATCCAGCGGATTCCTCCATCCGGATGCAGGAGGCGGAACTCATGAGTGATCCGCTCCCCTCGGCGCACACACTCCATCTTCTCCAGAGCCATGTCACGGTCCTCCGGGTGGATCAGCTCTCCCCATTCGCCCAGGCCTTCCGCTAGGACCTTCTGCCGCGGGTGTCCGTACACCCGCTCGAAGGCCGGGTTCAGGTATTCCATCGTCATGGTCTGGGCGTCGCGGATCCACAGCACATCCGAGGAGGCATCGGCAAACTGCCGGAATCGCTCCTCGCTCTCGCGCAGTGCTGCCTCGGCGCGGGCGCGCTCGATGCGCGGGAAAACGCGATTTGCAATCTCCTGCAGGAGCTCGATTTCGTCCGCGCGCCACGTTCGCGGTTCTCTGGTGGTAACCGTGATGTTCGCTATCCAGCGCCCCTGCTGCTGGAAAGGAACGGTGATGAAGGCGCCGAGCTTCAGCCTAGCGTAGGCGTCTGCGTCCGCCCGCTCGTCACGCGCGGTGTCGCAAACGATAACCGTTTCGCCCGCACGACCGGCGCGGGCGAACTCATCGCCAAAATAGTCCGCCAGCCGAAATGTCTGCTTGAGACTCGGCACATCGGTGGCATTCCAGCCATGATGAATGGTGGCTTCGTTGTTGACTTCATCGACATCCGCAAAAATGCAGCCCGAAGCGTGCAGGAAGTGGCCGAGGCGCGCACCCACCGTCTGGATGATCTCGTCAGGCGACGACAAAACAGATAGGTCCTGGCCGATCTCGGCCATCAGTTCGGCATTCCGTTCGCGGCGTTTGCGTTCGGTAATATCTTCGTAGAGGGCAAAAAACCGATCGCTCTTGGTCGGATAGACGTAGCATTCGTACCACCGGCCCAACGGAGCGACTTCGTACTCGCGCCGCTCCGGCACACCGGCGTCGACGATCTTCTCGTACATCTCGAACTGCGATTCCTCGATGCCCGGAACGGCCTCGCGCGCCGTCCGCCCGACCGTCTCGGCGACCTTGAGGCCGCTAAGACGCTCGAGAGCGGGGTTCAACGCGATGTATCGAAGATCGGTCGCATGTCCGTCACCGCCGCGGATGAGCTCGCATTCGGCATATCCCTGGCCGAGGGTCTCGAACAGCGACCGGTACTTCTCCTCGCTCTCGCGCAGCTTCGCCTGGGCAACCGCATCCCGGAGACGGACGACCTCTTCCTGCGCCTTCTTCCACTCGGTGATCTCCTTCGTGGTGGTCGCCACGCCGTCGCCGAGCTTCACGACGGACTGGTAGAACCAGCCGTCGAACTGCTCGTGCACGTAGTGCCGCTCGGCCTGCTCTGGCCTGCCCGTCTCGGTGACACGCTTGAAGGCGCCGAAGATACCTTCTTGGACGACGCCGGGGTTGCGTGTGAGCAGGCTCTCGCCCTCGACTTTGCCATACCTGCTCTCAGAGGTGTGATTGTTGAGCACCCAGCGAAAGTCGACGATCTCGCCAGCCCCGTCCCGGACCGCCTCGAACACCTGGATCATATCCATTGACGAGTCCATCGTCGCCTGGAGGAGATCGCGGCTCGCCTGAAGATCAGCCGTGCGCTCCCGGACCTGTTGCTCGAGTTCACCACGGTAGCGTTCCTCCGCTTCGCGCAGCTTCTCTTCGACCTTGCGCTTCGCGGTCACGTCGACACCGGTGCCGAACCACTCCACGATGTTTCCGTCAGGCCCGAGGATCGGAACGGCGCGCGACAGAACCCAGCCCACTCCACCGTTGACTTGGCGCACGCGGTGCTCCAGCTCGAAAAGAGACTTGGTGCGGATCGCCTCCTCGATGGCGGCGAAGATCACCGGCTGATCTTCAGGCAAGAGATAAGTGTCGGCCCAGTCCGCGACCGGTTCGACCGTATCGGCCAGCATGCCCTCGCCCGAGAGCTGATACATGTGCCGCCAGTCCGGGCTCATGCGATACATCATGTAGCTGCCGGCGGTGGCGAGAGCCCGGAAGCGCTCCTCGCTCTCACGCAGAGCTTCCTCGGCTTTCTTGCGTTCCGTGATGTCGAAGACAAGGGCATAGAAGCCGTCAACTTCGCCGGACGCGGCGAAGTGCGGAATGTAGTTCTCCTCCGTCCAGCCCCAGAGGTTCGGATCGGCCGCCCTCCAGCCCTGATCCTCGCACCGCACTGTCTCGCCGGCCAGCGTCCGCTCCATCCACGGTTTCAAACTCGCGAAGATACGCTCGCCTGCGATTTCCGCCACGGTGCGGCCGATAATCCCTTCCTTCGGCCGCTTGAAGAACCGGCTGAACTCCTCGTTGATGGCACGATAGCGAAACTCGCGGTCGTAGAAGCCGATCATCGCCGGGACGTTGTCCATGATGACGCGCAGGCTTCCTTCGCTCTCGCGCAGCGCCTCTTCTGCACACGCCCGCTCCATTGCCGCCCAGGTGCGCTCCGCCACTTCTTCCACAAGGGTAATCTCGCCTCGCGTCCAGCGCCGAGGCTGCGCTGAAATCGCAACCATGGACCAGAGCGGATGGCTCTCGCCCTTACGAAGTGTCGGAGCCACCATGGCACGCATCCCGAGGCTACGGCTATTGTGCTTCTCGGCGTCCGATAGGCCCTGTCGTTCGAAGTCGTCCTCGATCACGAAGGTCCGGTCGTGTAAGGCTCGAAAAGCTTCGGGGAAATCGGACAAGACAAACATTTCGGGCAGCGGCGGCACACGATCGTTCCCCAACTGGTGGGTGACGTCGGCGCGGTTCTCATCCAGCCGGTAGACCGTGATGTAGCTGCGGTCGAGCTGCATCTTCGCAATCAACATCCGAAGCGCACAGTTCGCGATGGCGTCCGCGTTTGGCTCGGCCCGTAGTGCGTCGCTGAGCTTCAGCAGGAACGCCTGCCGCTCCTCGCTTTCGCGCAACGCAGCCTCGGCGCGCAGGCGGCCGCCGACCTCGAACCCCGTCATGTGCGCGTAGGCGACGCGGCCCTGCTCGTCACGGAGCGGGATCAGGACGGCGTCGAAGATGTTCGAGGCGGCCTCGCCTTCGCCGCGCGTATCGAGCGGCTGGGCGGTGACCTGGATACTTTCCCCCGTGAAGACGCGCTCGTAGAGGGGCGCGACCGTCCTCCACCCTTCAGGAAAGGTTTCCGGCAGAGGGCGTCCGAGTGCAGCGGGATGGCGGGTTCCGTATAATACCGCGGCCGCGTCATTGTAGATCAGGATCCGGTCGGGCCCGCACACGAGGGACGAGACGAGCGGGCTTGCGAGCGCCATCTCGACGGCCGTACGCAGCGCCTGCGGCCAAGTCTCGGTCGGACCAAGCGGGGTTGCCGTCCAGTCGTGATCACGCATGCGGCCGGCCATCTCTCCGCCTCCGAACGGCCAAGCCGCTGCGGCTCGGTCGGGAAAAGCGTCTGCGGTGTGGCGTTTGTCCATGGGAGATCAGCGCTCCGGGTTGCTCTTGCCCTATGGGGGTTGCCGCCGAGGCAACCAATGAGCCAACCATGAACGGAAAAACCCGTTCCTCAAAGGGAGCGGGTCGGCCGGGCTGGGGCGGGGAAAGCCCTCTTGGGTCCAAAATGAGGAGTAGCTGGTGTCGACGCGAAGATCAGCTCATCCCGGCGGTGCGGATGGAAGGCCAAGGTCGGCCATTCCGCTCGTGAACGTCCTTGGAGGCTGCCGCGTCGTTGAAGGGGCGGCGTTCGGGCGCGCGTCGTCGCATTGAACGCGTGTCTGTCTCAGAACGTTCAAAGATTGTCCTCATCGGTCAAGCGGCCCTCCGGCGATCAGGCATGATCCGACCTGGGAGGCCTTTCCCGCTCTTTCCCTTCATCCCTTGTCGAGGCCTCCGGCTGAACTCGGCCCCGTTCGGACAAGACTGGACGGGGCTCTTTCCGCAACCCGACCGTTCCGTCGGAGATCCCGCAGGCATGCAGGTGGTCATTGGCCAAGGCCACTGCACACCGCGACAATGTCTGCAACGACGGCTTTCGAGAGAGGAGGACGTCCGATGCACCATTCATCCGTCATCATCATGATCGCCGCCGCGGCCCTCCTGGTCCTTCCCCAGGACGTGGAGGCTCAGAATCGCCGACGCCAGACCCTTGAACAAGGCGACCCGCTGGTCCTGCGCGTGACGCCGAGGAGTTTCCTGGACCCGGGCACGGTGGTTCCTGTCGGATCGATCGACCCGGGCATCAGCGGCTACGGGCAAACGCAGGCCTATCTTCTAAACCCACCCTATGCGTCGAACCGTGAGCGCTTCGGGCAGGGTGTTCTGCCGGACCCGATCACGAACGGGCCCTTCGTGGGATCGCGCAACCCCTTCGGACCAGTCGATTTCGTCGCGCCCCGCAGCTTGGCGCGATGAACGAGCATGAAGTGTCGACCAGGCGACAGGCGTCTCATGAGGGCTGGACAAGGCTTCGAGGGCGCTATGGGGGCGCGACCCGGCGTCCCCATACCGGCGGGATGCGAGGCCACCCACGGATTCCTGACATCGTCATCGACGATGGGTTGCACCACGCGTCGCGCAATGCCACGACCGTGACCGTCGTTCAGTGGGCGCACTCCACGGGAACCCGATAGGTGCCGTCAACGAGGATCGTGCGACAGGGCACCCCGTTGATGATCTGAACCTCGTTCGGCGCGGCATAAGGGAAAATCGAGTTGGGCGTGCCAGAGATCGGTCGGCCCACAAAGGTGCGTCCGCTTCCTTCCTCGACCCGGATGCTCCCCGTTGAACTCGGCTCGAAGGTCCCTGTCGCGACCCGACCGGCGCATTCCACTGGAACGCGCATGTTGCTGCCCTGAACGAGAACCGTCCGGCACGGCACCCCGTTGATGATCTGAACCTCGTTCGGAGCCGCGTAGGGGAAGAGCGAGTTGGGCGTGCCCTGGATCGGATTGGGCTGCGATTGGGCAGAAGCGAACCCTGCGCAAGCCGTCAACGCTCCACCGATGAGCATGGTCAGAATCTTCATGGAAACCTCCTCTCCGCAGGATCACAAAGCCTGAGGCACGGATGGAGTGCTGCGGATGCATCCGTGTGGCACAAAGGGCGCCTGTCCGACCGGTCTTATCGACTCAGGCATCCGGGACTGGCAAACAGAGTGGCGTCGACCCGTGTGAACTGACAATGCGCCGAGGATAGGGGCAACGTGATCGTGACATTGTTGGCCGAGGGGCCAAGTGGCGCCACAAGCTCGATCGGATCGAAGGCGTTTCTTGGCTCATAGGTCGAGCCGATGAGGTAGAGCGGGACCCGACCAAAGGAATTGCGCGGCCTCACTCTCAGGACGAGAGGATCGCCTTGCCTAACCTGGCGATCCCGCGGTTGAGCCTCTGCATGCAACGGGACGGCCGTGCACGCGACAGCCGCAACAGCAGCGAGAGCAGATGTGCAGCGCATGAGCTGTCCTCCTCAATGCGAACATGTCGGTGTCGGGACGGCCTTGGGCTCCAGGTTGGCTCTGGTTGTCCTTGGCTGCTGGCTTTATGACCATGAGACTACCCGATCCCGACGCTGGTGCTTGACCCTCAGAGCCATCGACTTGACATCCCGGGACACGAGCAGCCTTTATTCCACCGTTCGAGAGTTCCGGCCTCCAGCCTCGCCGATCTGATCGAAGCCGAGGGCCGTGCCCAGGATTGCCGGGCGGAGCCGGAGCCGGAATGCTCGCGTGACGGCGCTCGCCTCGGAATAGCCGAGGGTTGTGGCAATCCGGCTGAGGTTCGATCTCAGGTAGGGTGGGTCGGTTTCCCGACCCTGGCGTTCAACACCAGGAGCGGCCTCGGCTGGAAGAGGACGGGAGCTTCGACATCGCGTCGAATACCGGCATCGCAGTCTATCGCAAGGATACACAAAGGGTTGTTACGGGGCTCACGACGGGGTGGCATCCGCCACGATCCATGCTGCCGAGCAGACGGCACAAGCCCGATCCCATGGTCAAGCTAACCATCGGACACATTTCGTGATTGGTTCGCTCCGGTTCATCTCGGATAGTCTACATGACATGCAATTTTGTGGATGGTCCGAGCAACTTTTTAGGCCCCATCACGCGTTGACAAGCGGGTGGACCTGCAACGGCCAAGTTTACGGCTGAGTTGCCGGCACGAAAGGGAACCATGACACGCTGGTGGCGACATACCCTTGTTGCGGTGGCTGGCCTTGCTGTTGCCCTCCCCGTCCGCATTCAGCTGGATCTTGGCCATGATTCAGGTCTTCCCGTCGCAAGCGGAGCTGCGTTCGCCAAAGGCGGCGGTGGAAACGGCAATGGTGGCGGCAACGGTGGCGGGAACGGCAACGGCGGCGGCAACGGGAATGGCAACGCAGGCGGGAACGGCGGGGGCTCGGCCGGCGGTGGCGCAGGAAACGGGAACGGCAATTCGGATGGCGGACGCGGCGGGGCCGGAGGTCCCGGGAACGGTAATGCCGGAGGAAACAGCAACAGCGGCGGCAACGGAAACGGCGGCGGGAAGAGCAATGGTGCGGCCGGCGGCAGCGCAGCAAGCGGCAATGGCAACGGCGGCAGAGGCAATTCGAATGCCGGTGGTCTTGGCGGCGGCGTAGGCGGCGGGTCCGGCCGGGGCAATGCGGGAGGCGCCGGGTACGGAGGCAGCCTCGGCGGCGGAGCCAGCGCTGGCGGCGGCCTTGGTGCGGGCAAGGGCAACAGCAATGCCGGCGGCAATGGCAGCAAGGCCAATGCCGGAACGAGCGGCAGCGTCAATTCCGCCAACGGAGCCGTTGCGGGTGCGAGCCAAGGCCTTGGCAGCGGACCTGTGAAGGTCGGCCCACTGCATGCCGGTGCTGCATCGAACGGTGCCAATCCCCGCTCCAATGACAGAGCCCGCGCGAGCGCCGGCAAGACATCGGCGGGCCGAGGCAAGGCCACCGCATCCGGATCGACGACACCCGGCACGGCCAAGTCTGCAGGCAAGTCTCCCGCGAAGTCTGCGGCCAAGTCCGCGACGCGAACGCCGGCCGCACGGGCGGCTGTTCCGGCCAAGGTCAAGCCGCTCAGCCCCCTCCCGGTCGCCGAGGACATCGACCGGCGGCCCAAGCCACGGCAATCGACACGCTCCATCGTGGCGTCGGGCCTGTCGCCCGAGAACCTGGCCCGGTTGACCGCTCAGGGTTTTCGCATCGAGGCCAGGACCCAGGGCAGCATCGCCGCCCAAGTGGTCAGGCTGCGGGCCCCGGCTGGCCTGTCGGTCGCCCAAGCCCGGCAATTGGTCCGTCTCGCCGATGCGCGGGCCTCGGTGGATTTCGACGAATTCTATTACCTCGACGAGCACCCGCCCGCCTGCACGGGCGCCGAGTGCCTGGTCCAGCCTCCCGTGAACTGGGCTTCGCTCGTGAAGTGGTCCGACGCGGAGACGCCCCAATGCGGCCCGGCTCCCCTCATCGGCCTGATCGATACCGGGGTGAATGTCGAGCATCCGGCCTTGAACGGGCAAGCAGTCCAGATCATCGCCCAGCCGGAGCGCCATGCGGTCCCGTCGCTGCAGGATCACGGCACGGCGGTCGCGGCCCTTCTCGTCGGACGGCCGACAAGCCGGACGCCCGGTCTCCTGCCGCAGGCGCGGATCATGGCCGTCGATGCCTTCTACCGGGATGGCGGCACGGCCGACCGGACCGACGTGATGACCCTCGTGGCCGCCATCGGGACCCTGGCGGAGCGCGGGGTCCGGGTCATCAACATGAGCCTGTCGGGGCCGGCCAACGAGGTTCTGCAACAGGCCGTCGCAGCGGCCCAGGCCAAGGGCATCGTGTTCGTTGCCGCCGCCGGCAACAACGGTCCCGGGGCCGAGCCGTCCTACCCGGCAGCCTATCCGGGCGTCGTCGCGGTGACGGCCATCGACCACGACCTCAACGTCTACCGGCGCGCCACCCGTGGCCCCTATGTCGACCTGTCCGCTCCCGGGGTGAACGTCTGGACGGCCTCGGCGGAGGGCAGCGGCGTGCTGCGGACGGGAACCTCCTACGCGGTGCCGTTCGTCTCCGCTGCCGCAAGCCTGGTGATCGCATCGAACCCCACGCTGGACGTCAAGGAGGTCCAGTCACGCCTCGAGCAGCATACGCGTGACCTCGGCCAGCCCGGGCGCGATCCCGTCTTCGGCTTCGGCCTGATCCAGATGGCAGGCCTCTGCGCGCCGCCGGCGTCCGCGCCGGCCGTTGCCGCGGCTCCGGGGCAGTCCTCCGATGCGTCGGCTCAGGGGTTGGTGGACCAGCCGTGATCGGCCGGCGCGCGTGCGGCGGACCGGCGCTCCT
>NZ_JAGPUP010000460.1:0-18149 GCF_018069605.1 Microvirga sp. HBU67558
CTGCGCTTCGCCATCCGCGAAGGCGGCCGTACCGTCGGCGCCGGCGTCGTCGCCGCCGTGATGGACTAATACCGATCCAGGTGGCGGGATCCCGCCACCTGTTGACCGCCGGAGGAGTGTAGCTCAATCGGCTAGAGCACCGGTCTCCAAAACCGGGGGTTGGGGGTTCGAGTCCCTCCACTCCTGCCAGCGGTCGACAAAGCGGGCGTTTTGCGTTAGAGAGGCGCCCCGTAGATGGTTTGAACAGGTGGCGCGAGGCTCGAAAAGCAGCCTCGCGCCCCTTCAATTTGGGCTCAAGCATGCCCATAGAGGACGTTCGCAGCCGCTCTCAAGGTGATGTGGACGTTAAGGAAATGGCGAAGACGAACCCGTTCGATTTCATACAGCAGGTCCGCTCGGAAGCCGCGAAGGTGACCTGGCCGACGCGCAAGGAGACCATGATCACGACCGCCATGGTGTTCGTGATGGTGGTGGTGGCCAGCCTGTTCTTCCTGGTCGTCGATCAGGCGATCGGCTGGGGCGTTCGCTCGGTGATCCTTGGGCTTGGCGGTTAAGGGGCGCATGCAATGACGAAGCGTTGGTACATCGTCCACGCCTATTCCAACTTCGAGAACAAGGTCGCCCAGTCGATCAAGGACCAGGCGGCGCAGCGCGGGCTTGAGGACAAGTTCGACGAGGTCATGGTCCCGACCGAGAAGGTCGTCGAGGTGCGCCGCGGCCGCAAGGTCGACACCGAGCGCAAGTTCTTCCCGGGCTACGTGCTGGTGAAGTGCGATCTCACGGACGAGGTCTACCACCTCATCAAGAATACCCCCAAGGTCACGGGCTTCCTGGGCGCCGACAAGTCCAAGCCTGTTCCGATCCCGGACCGCGAGGCCGAGCGGATCAAGGGCCAGGTGGCCGAAGGTGTCGAACACCCGAAGCCGTCCGTCAGCTTCGAGGTCGGCGAGCAGGTGCGCGTCTCCGACGGTCCGTTTGCCTCCTTCAACGGCGTCGTCGAAGAAGTCGACCATTCCCGGGCCCGCCTCAAGGTGGCGGTCTCCATCTTCGGCCGCGCTACCCCGGTCGAACTCGAATACGGCCAGGTCGAAAAGATCTGACTGGACGGAAGCGGCGCCCGAGCGGTGCCGCTTTCCAGGCTCCCTGACAGGAGCCTTCATCCGCGGGAGGTCTGCCCGGTCGCCAGCCGGGGCGAACAGGCTGCACCGCGATCTGCAACTGCCATTCCGCTCGGTTGGCGCCGGGCGGTTGGTCCATTGGGAGCAGTCCTATGGCAAAGAAAATCTCGGGCTACGTTAAGCTTCAAGTGCCCGCAGGCGCAGCTAACCCGTCGCCGCCGATCGGTCCGGCGCTCGGTCAGCGCGGCCTGAACATCATGGAATTCTGCAAGGCCTTTAACGCGAAGACCTCGCAGATGGAGAAGGGCACCCCGATCCCGGTGATCATCACCGCGTACCAGGATCGTTCCTTCACCTTCGAGATGAAGCAGCCCCCGGTCTCGTATTGGCTCAAGAAGGCCGCGAAGATCGACAAGGGTTCGCAGACCCCCGGCAAGGGCGGCAATGTCGGCCGCGTGACCCGCGACCAGATCCGCGAGATCGCCGAGAAGAAGATGGTCGATCTCAACTGCGACACCGTTGAATCCGCCATGGCCATGATCGAGGGCTCCGCGCGCTCGATGGGCATGGAAGTGGCGTAAGGAGGGCATGATGGCTGCAAACGAAGGTAAGCGCATTCGCGCGGCCCGCGAGGGCATCGAGGTCACCAAGCTCTACCCGATCCAGGACGCGGTGAAGCTGATCAAGGAACGCGCCAAGGCGAAGTTCGACGAGACCATTGAGGTCTCGATGAATCTCGGTGTCGATCCCCGCCACGCCGACCAGATGGTCCGCGGCGTCTGCAACCTGCCGAACGGCTCCGGCCGGACGGTTCGCGTTGCCGTGTTCGCCCGCGGCGCCAAGGCCGACGAGGCCAAGGCTGCCGGTGCCGATATCGTCGGCGCAGAGGAGCTTTTCGAAACCGTCAACGGCGGCACGATCGATTTCGACCGCTGCATCGCCACTCCGGACATGATGCCGCTCGTCGGCCGCCTCGGTAAGGTTCTCGGCCCGCGCGGCCTGATGCCGAACCCGAAGGTCGGAACGGTCACCATGGACGTGAAGGGCGCCGTCGAGGCCGCCAAGGGCGGCGCCGTCGAGTTCCGCGTCGAGAAGGCCGGCATCGTCCATGCCGGTATCGGCAAGGCATCGTTCGACGAAGGCAAGCTCGTGGAGAACATCAAGGCTTTCGCCGATGCGGTCTCCCGTGCGAAGCCCACGGGCGCCAAGGGCACCTACATCCAGCGCGTCGCGATCTCCTCGACGATGGGCCCGGGCGTGAAGGTCGATCCCTCCTCGGTGATCGGTGGCTGAACAAGCCCATCCCCATGAAAACTGAGAAAGCCCGGCCGTTGCGCCGGGCTTTTTCGTTTCCGAGTCCCTTTCAGGTCCATCTTCGTGCAAAAAAGCACCCGGTGGGATGTCGATCAGGCCGGTGTCCGTTCGTCGTACGGGCAGGAGAGCCTGTACGGCCTCCCCAATCAAGGAGACGAGACGATGCGCGTGATGGTGATGGTGAAGGCCACCGAGGACAGCGAAGCGGGCGTGATGCCGACGACCGAACTCTTCGAGGCTATGGGGCGATTCAACGAAGAGCTGGTCAAAGCCGGGATTCTCCTGGCCGGCGACGGGCTCAAGCCGTCATCGCAGGGCAAGCGGGTCGCTTTCGACGGCCCGAGCCGCACCGTCATCGACGGGCCCTTCGCCGAAACCCGCGAACTGGTCGCCGGCTTCTGGGTCTGGGAGGTCAAGGACATGGCCGAGGCGGTCGAGTGGGTGAAGCGCTGCCCAAACCCGATGTTCGGCCCGAGCGAGATCGAGATCCGGCCGTTCTACGAGATGGCCGATTTCGGCGATGTCGTGACCCCGGACATCGCCGAGCGGGACAAGCAGCTCCGTGCGAAGACCCCAGGGATGTGAGCCCGTCAATGATCGGCCCGGACGTCCAGCGGCCACTTGCGTGAAGCCATGACGGCCGCCGATATCCGCCGGGCGATCGAGGCGATCTTCCGGATCGAGCGGGCCAGGATCATCGCGGTCCTGGCCCGGATGCTGCGCGACGTGGAGCTCGCCGAGGAGTTGGCGCAGGATGCCTTCGTGACGGCCCTGTCCGAATGGCCGAAAGCCGGCGTTCCGGCCAATCCCGGTGCCTGGCTGACCGCCGCGGCCAAGCGCCGGGCCATCGACCGGCTGCGGCGTGACCGGATGCTGGCCCGCAAGCACGCGGAGATCGGCCGTGATCTGTCGGAACCGGACCGGGCCGGCATCGAGGCGCTCGAGGCCGCCATGGACGACGATGTCGGGGACGAGCTTCTGGGCCTGATCTTCGCGGCCTGCCATCCGGTTCTGTCTCCCGACGCCCGGGCGGCCCTGACCCTGCGCCTGATCGGCGGGCTGACCACGGAGGAAATCGCCCGCGCCTATCTGGCGAGCGAGGCCGCCGTCGCTCAGCGCATCGTTCGGGCGAAGAATGCGCTCGGCGCGGCTGGCCTCTCCTTCGAGGTGCCGCGGGGCAGGGAGCGGCAGGAGCGTCTCGGATCGGTCCTCGAGGTCGTGTACCTGATCTTCAACGAGGGCTATGCGGCCACGTCCGGGCCCGATCTCACCCGTCCGACCCTCTGCGTCGAGGGTCAGCGCCTGGGCCGCATCCTGGCCGGCCTGGCCCCCGACGAGCCGGAGGTCTTCGGCCTTCTGGCGCTCATGGAGATCCAGGCCTCGCGCCTGTCGGCCCGCCTCCACCCGGACGGCATGCCGATCCCCCTGACCGAGCAGAACCGTGCCCGCTGGGACCGGCTCCTGATCGGCCGGGGCCTGGCCGCCCTCGACCGTGCCCGGGCGCTGGGCGGCGCAAACGGACCTTATGCCCTTCAGGCCGCGCTCGCCGCCTGTCACGCTCGGGCGAACCGGGCGGAGGAGACCGACTGGCGCAGGATCGCCGGCCTGTACGACGACCTCCGCGCTGTGATGCCCTCGCCGGTGGTCGATCTCAACCGGGCGGTGGCTCACAGCATGGCGTTCGGCCCGGAGGCCGGCCTGACGCTGTTGGACCGGATCGATCCCGCCGCCTTGCCCCGCTATGCCCCGCTGCCCGCGGCAAGGGGCGATTTCCTGCTCCGGGCCGGCCGGGCGGCCGAAGCCAGGGTTCAGTTCGAACTCGCGGCGTCGCTGAGCGGTAACGAGCGGGAGAGAGACTTTCTCCTTGGACGGGCAGTCATCTGCCGGGCGAGGGAGGGCTGAGCGATCTGCCGCGGATGGCAAGCAACCGCCGGTGCTGGAAGGCTGCGGCCCTGGCGACCCCTTGAAAGGGCAGCCGGCCGCCATCACATTGTTGCACATGGAAGCGTTCAGGCGGGCATTCCGGCTCTGCCGAGATGATGCAACGTCAATTAGTTCCCCGAGGCGGGAAATTTCCTCTTGGCAAATGCTTCAAAAAGGCTTAATAGAACGCGTTGAGTTTCCAACATAGGCCGAGGCTCGCTTTTGCGCGGGCTTCTGGCTGCGAATCCGTCCCGGAGACGGGGCGGTGACAAGCCGGCGAGCCAAAGGGTGACCTTTGGCGCGTTCCGGCTATGTCCTGTCCGAGACTGCAGGTGCCGGCTTGCCGGTTTAATTCGAAAGGGCCTGCATAGACGGGGAAGCCGAGTTTGACACCTGTTCAACGCAGGTGAAGAGAGTCGGTTCGAACCATCTCACCCGGTGCGCCGCCAGGCGTCATTTGGGGGACAGGGCTTGCGAGAGCGTCGTTCAGGGATGCCCTCGGATGCAAGTCCGGGCCTTGAACGGCAAATGCAACCGGCGGACATATCCGCCAACCGGAGAGAGCCCAGTGGAAAGAGCAGCAAAGCGCGAGCTCGTCTCGACTCTCAACGACGTGTTTAACACCACGAGCGTTGTCGTCGTCGCCCACTATGCTGGTCTCACGGTCGCCGACATGCAGAAGCTGCGCGCGCAGATGAAGCAGGCCGGCGCCACCGTGAAGGTCGCAAAAAACAGCCTCGCCAAAATCGCTCTCGAAGGCAAGGACGTCGCGTCCATCTCGGGCCTCATGAAAGGTCCGACCCTGATCGCTTACTCGAGCGATCCGGTCGCGGCGCCCAAGGTCGCTGTTGATTTCGCCAAGGCTAACGAAAAACTCGTGATCCTCGGCGGCGCAATGGGAACGACCGCCCTGAACGTGGACGGAGTGAAGGCGCTTGCCACTCTGCCGTCCCTCGATGAACTGCGCGGCAAGTTGGTCGGCCTCATCCAGGCCCCGGCCACCAAGATCGCTCAGCTCAGCACTGCGCCGGCGGCGAAGCTCGCCCGCGTGTTCGGGGCCTATGCCAAAACAGGCGAAGCGGCGTGAGGCCGTAACCTCAACCATCAAACCGTTCGAACTGAACTTTAAGGAACTAAGAAATGGCTGATCTTGCCAAGCTCGTTGACGATCTGTCGTCGCTGACCGTTCTCGAGGCCGCCGAGCTCTCGAAGATGCTCGAAGAGAAGTGGGGCGTCTCCGCTGCCGCGGCTGTTGCCGTTGCGGCCGCTCCGGGCGCCGGTGGCGCTGGCGCTGCTCCGGCCGAAGAGCAGACCGAGTTCACGGTCGTCCTGGCTGCTGCCGGCGACAAGAAGATCGAGGTCATCAAGGAAGTCCGTGGCATCACGGGCCTGGGCCTGAAGGAAGCTAAGGACCTCGTCGAAGGTGCGCCGAAGCCTGTCAAGGAAGGCGCTTCCAAGGACGAAGCCGAGAAGATCAAGGCGACCCTCGAGAAGGTCGGCGCCAAGGTCGAGCTTAAGTAATTTTGCGGCCCTTCAGGGCTGCAGGGTTACCCCCGAGAAATCGGGCTCAAAAACACACGGTCCCAAGCAATTTCGCTTGGGGCCGTTGTGTCGTCAAAGAGGCCAAGCTTCGGTGACGGCATTTTTGGAAGGGCTCGCCGCGAGCCCGGATTGGTTCGAAAAACCGGCGCTTTTCGCCGGGCGGCTAATCGAGAAGCCTGACCCACCGGGGTTCTCGATTAGCCGTGTATGAGGAACGAGGTCCAGATGGCCAACACACTGATCGGCCGGAAGCGCATTCGCAAGTTCTTCGGGAAAATCAAGGAAGTGGCGGAGATGCCGAACCTGATCGAGGTTCAAAAGGCATCCTACGACCAGTTCCTGATGGTCGAAGAACCAAAGGGTGGCCGGCCGGAAGAGGGCTTGCAAGCCGTCTTCAAATCGGTTTTCCCGATTTCGGACTTTTCGAATACTGCCCTGCTCGAGTTCGTGAAATACACGTTCGAGCCGCCGAAATACGACGTGGACGAGTGCCGTCAGCGGGGCATGACCTTCGCTGCGCCGCTCAAGGTCACGCTGCGCCTCATCGTGTTCGATGTGGACCCGGACACCGGCGCCCGCTCCGTGAAGGACATCAAGGAGCAGGACGTCTACATGGGCGACATGCCGCTCATGACGGATAACGGCACCTTCATCGTGAACGGCACCGAGCGCGTCATCGTCTCCCAGATGCACCGCTCCCCGGGCGTGTTCTTCGACCACGACAAGGGCAAGACGCACTCCTCGGGCAAGCTGCTGTTCGCCGCCCGCATCATCCCCTATCGCGGGTCCTGGCTCGACATCGAGTTCGACGCCAAGGACATCGTCTATGCGCGTATCGACCGCAAGCGCAAGATCCCGGCCACGTCGCTGCTCTACGCCCTGGGACTCGACGGGGAGGAGATCCTCAACACCTTCTACAACCACGTCATCTACACCCGCGACGGCGACGCCTGGTCGGTGCCGTTCGACGCCGAGCGCATGAAGGGCTTCAAGGCCTCCGTGGACCTGGTCGACGCCAAGTCCGGAGAGGTCGTGCTCGAGGCCGGCAAGAAGCTGACGGCGCGCGCCGCCCGCCAGCTCGCCGAGAAGGGCCTCAAGAACCTGCGCGCCTCGGACGAAGACCTGTACGGCCAGTACATCGGCGAAGACCTCGTGAACCCCTCGACGGGCGAAATCTACGCCGAAGCGGGTGACGAGATCACCGAGAAGCTGCTCAAGGGTCTGGAGGATGCCGGGTTCACCGAAATCCCGGTGCTCGACATCGACCACGTCACGGTCGGTCCGTACATCCGCAACACCCTTGCCATCGACAAGGCTTCCTCCCGCGAGGATGCCCTGTTCGACATCTACCGCGTCATGCGTCCGGGCGAGCCGCCGATCCTCGAGACGGCGGAAGCCATGTTCAACTCGCTGTTCTTCGATCCCGAGCGCTACGACCTCTCGGCGGTCGGCCGCGTGAAGATGAACATGCGCCTCGACCTCGACGCCGAGGACACCGTGCGCACCCTGCGCCGCGAGGACATCCTGGCGGTCACGAAGGCGCTCGTGGACCTGCGCGACGGCAAGGGCGAGATCGACGACATCGACCACCTCGGCAACCGCCGCGTGCGTTCGGTCGGCGAGCTCATGGAGAACCAGTACCGCCTGGGTCTGCTCCGCATGGAGCGCGCGATCAAGGAGCGCATGTCCTCCGTCGATATCGACACGGTCATGCCGCAGGACCTGATCAACGCGAAGCCGGCGGCTGCCGCGGTGCGCGAGTTCTTCGGATCTTCGCAGCTGTCGCAGTTCATGGACCAGACGAACCCGCTGTCCGAAGTCACGCACAAGCGTCGCCTTTCGGCCCTCGGCCCGGGTGGTCTGACCCGCGAGCGCGCCGGATTCGAGGTGCGCGACGTGCACCCGACGCACTATGGCCGCATCTGCCCGATCGAGACGCCGGAAGGCCCGAACATCGGTCTGATCAACTCGCTCGCGACCTTCGCCCGCGTCAACAAGTACGGCTTCATCGAGACGCCGTTCCGCCGCGTCCGCGACAGCCGCGTGACGGACGAGGTGATCTACCTCTCCGCCATGGAGGAGGCGAAGTACAACATCGCCCAGGCCAACTCGCCGCTCGACGGCCAGGGGACCCTGACGGAAGAGCTCGTGATCTGCCGCCGTGCCGGTGAAAACATCGTGGCGGCTCCCGATCGCGTCGACCTGATGGAGGTGTCGCCGAAGCAGCTCGTGTCGGTGGCGGCCGCGCTCATCCCGTTCCTCGAGAACGACGACGCGAACCGCGCCCTCATGGGCTCGAACATGCAGCGCCAGGCCGTGCCTCTGGTCCAGGCGGACGCTCCGTTCGTCGGCACCGGCATGGAGGCCGTCGTGGCCCGCGACTCGGGTGCCGCCATCGCTGCCCGCCGCACCGGCGTGGTCGACCAGGTGGACGCGACCCGTATCGTGATCCGCGCGACGGAGAACACCGATCCGACCCGTCCGGGCGTCGACATCTATCGCCTGCAGAAGTTCCAGCGCTCCAACCAGTCGACCTGCATCACGCAGAAGCCGCTGGTGCGCGCCGGCGACCTCGTGCGCAAGGGCGACATCATCGCCGACGGTCCCTCGACCGAATACGGCGAGCTGGCGCTCGGCCGGAACGTGCTCGTCGCGTTCATGCCGTGGAACGGCTACAACTTCGAAGACTCGATCCTGCTCTCCGAGCGGATCGTGAAGGAAGACGTCTTCACCTCGATCCATATCGAAGAGTTCGAGGTGATGGCCCGTGATACGAAGCTGGGTCCTGAGGAGATCACGCGCGACATTCCGAACGTGTCGGAGGAGGCGCTGAAGAACCTCGACGAGGCCGGCATCGTGTATATCGGGGCCGAAGTCCATGCGGGCGACATCCTGGTCGGCAAGATCACCCCGAAGGGCGAGAGCCCGATGACGCCGGAAGAGAAGCTTCTGCGCGCCATCTTCGGCGAGAAGGCCTCGGACGTCCGCGACACCTCGCTGCGCGTGCCCCCGGGCGTGACCGGCACCATCGTGGAAGTCCGCGTCTTCAACCGTCACGGCGTCGACAAGGACGAGCGCGCCCAGGCCATCGAGCGCGAGGAGATCGAGCGTCTCGCGAAGGACCGCGACGACGAGCAGGCGATCCTCGATCGCAACACCTATGCGCGTTTGGCCGAGATCCTCTCGGGCCGGAGCGCCGTTGCGGGCCCGAAAGGCTTCAAGAAGGACACGCAGATCAGCCGCGAGCTCCTCAACGAGTACCCGCGGTCGCAGTGGTGGCAGTTCGCGGTCGAAGACGATGCTCTGATGACCGAGATCGAGGCCATGCAGAAGCAGTACGACGAGTCGAAGAAGCGCCTCGAGCAGCGCTTCCTCGACAAGGTCGAGAAGCTGCAGCGCGGCGACGAGCTGCCTCCGGGCGTCATGAAGATGGTCAAGGTCTTCGTGGCTGTGAAGCGCAAGATCCAGCCCGGCGACAAGATGGCCGGCCGTCACGGCAACAAGGGTGTCGTGTCGCGGATCGTGCCGATCGAGGACATGCCGTTCCTGGAGGACGGCACCCACGCGGACATCGTGCTCAACCCGCTGGGCGTGCCGAGCCGCATGAACGTGGGCCAGATCCTCGAAACGCACCTGGGCTGGGCTGCCGCCGGTCTCGGCAAGCAGGTCGCGCAGGCCGTCGACGCCTACATGAAGTCGGGCAAGTCGCAGGGTCTGCGGGAGCAGCTGGTGTCGATCTACGGCAACCTGCCGGAGATCGAGGAGGCTTCGGACGAGGAACTCGTCGAGCTCGGCAACAAGCTGCGCCGCGGCGTCCCCTTCGCCACGCCCGTCTTCGATGGTGCCAAGGAGGCGGATATCGAGGCGATGCTCGAGAAGGCCGGCCTCAACCCGTCGGGTCAGGTGACGCTCTATGACGGACGCACGGGCGAGTCGTTCGACCGCAAGGTGACCGTGGGCTACATCTACATGCTGAAGCTCCACCACCTCGTGGACGACAAGATCCACGCCCGCTCGATCGGCCCCTACAGCCTCGTCACCCAGCAGCCGCTGGGCGGCAAGGCCCAGTTCGGCGGCCAGCGTTTCGGCGAGATGGAGGTCTGGGCTCTGGAAGCGTACGGCGCCGCCTACACGCTCCAGGAAATGCTCACGGTCAAATCGGACGACGTGGCCGGCCGTACGAAGGTCTACGAGGCCATCGTGCGCGGCGACGACACCTTCGAGTCGGGCATTCCGGAGAGCTTCAACGTTCTCGTGAAGGAAATGCGCTCGCTCGGCTTGAATGTGGAGCTGACCAACTCCAAGCGCGCCGCCAACGAGCAGGAGCAGCTGCCTCCGTCCGAGGCCGCCGAATAAGCGCCTCCGGCGCATCAAGTTTGACGTTCGGCCGCGGCTTTCCTGCCGCGGCCCCATGCAATTGCCGGTGAGGGTGCTTATGTAAGCGCCCTTCAGCCCAGGAGACGGCGATGAATCAAGAGGTCATGAATCTCTTCAACCAGACGGCCCAGCCGCAGAGCTTCGATCAGATCAAGATCTCGATCGCGAGCCCTGAGAAGATTCTGTCCTGGTCCTATGGCGAGATCAAGAAGCCGGAGACCATCAACTACCGTACGTTCAAGCCCGAGCGCGACGGCTTGTTCTGCGCGCGCATCTTCGGTCCCATCAAGGACTACGAGTGCCTGTGCGGCAAGTACAAGCGCATGAAGTACAAGGGCGTCATCTGTGAGAAGTGCGGCGTCGAGGTGACGCTGGCCCGCGTCCGTCGCGACCGCATGGGCCACATCGAGCTCGCCGCGCCCGTCGCGCATATCTGGTTCCTGAAGTCCCTGCCGAGCCGCATCGGTCTGCTGCTCGACATGACCCTGAAGGATCTGGAGCGCATCCTCTATTTCGAGTCCTACATCGTCGTCGATGCTGGCCTGACGCCCATGAAGGACCGTCAGCTCCTCACTGAGGAGGAGTATATCCGTGCTCAGGACGAGTACGGCGAGGACTCGTTCACGGCCATGATCGGCGCGGAGGCCATCCGCCGGATCCTGCAGGAGCTCGACCTCGAGAAAACCGCGCAGGAGATCCGCGAGGAGATCGCCGTCACCACGTCGGAGCTCAAGCCCAAGAAGCTCATGAAGCGCCTCAAGATCATCGAGGCCTTCGTCCAGTCCGGCAACAAGCCGGAATGGATGATCATGACGGTCGTGCCGGTGATCCCGCCGGATCTGCGTCCGCTCGTGCCGCTCGACGGCGGCCGCTTCGCGACCTCGGACCTGAACGACCTCTATCGCCGCGTCATCAACCGCAACAACCGCCTGAAGCGCTTGATGGAGCTGCGTGCGCCGGACATCATCGTCCGGAACGAGAAGCGCATGCTCCAGGAGGCGGTTGACGCACTGTTCGACAACGGCCGCCGCGGCCGCGTCATCACGGGCGCCAACAAGCGTCCGCTGAAGTCGCTCGCCGACATGCTGAAGGGCAAGCAGGGCCGCTTCCGCCAGAACCTGCTCGGCAAGCGCGTCGACTACTCGGGCCGTTCGGTCATCGTGGTCGGTCCGGAGCTCAAGCTGCACCAGTGCGGCCTGCCGAAGAAGATGGCGCTCGAGCTGTTCAAGCCGTTCATCTATGCCAAGCTCGACGCGCGGGGCCTCTCCGCCACCGTCAAACAGGCGAAGAAGCTCGTCGAGAAGGAGAAGCCGGAAGTCTGGGATATCCTGGACGAGGTCATCCGCGAGCATCCGGTGCTCCTGAACCGCGCCCCGACTCTCCACCGCCTCGGCATCCAGGCCTTCGAGCCCACCCTCATTGAGGGCAAGGCGATCCAGCTGCATCCGCTCGTCTGCGCCGCGTTCAACGCGGACTTCGACGGTGACCAGATGGCCGTCCACGTGCCGCTCTCGCTCGAGGCCCAGCTCGAGGCCCGCGTGCTGATGATGTCGACGAACAACATCCTGCACCCGGCCAACGGTCAGCCGATCATCGTGCCGTCGCAGGACATCGTTCTCGGCCTCTACTATCTCTCCATCGTGTCGGACGGCCAGCCCGGCCAGGGCAAGGCCTTCGCCGACATGGGCGAGATCGAGCACGCCCTGAACGAGAAGGTCATCACGCTCCACACGAAGATCCGCTACCGCTGGGAAGGCCTCGGCGAGGATGGTCAGCCGGTCTCCAAGATCGTCGATACCACCCCCGGCCGCGTGATGCTCTCGCGCCTCCTGCCGAAGCACCCGATGCTCCCCTTCGACGTCGTGAACAAGCTCATGACGAAGAAGGAGATCTCCAACATGATCGATGCCGTCTACCGGCATTGCGGTCAGAAGGAGTCGGTGATCTTCTGCGATCGCATTATGGGTCTCGGCTTCTACAACGCGTTCCGCGCCGGCATCTCGTTCGGCAAGGACGACATGGTGATCCCGGAGAACAAGTGGGAGATCGTCGAGGAGACTCGTGCCCTCGCGAAGGACTACGAGCAGCAGTACCAGGACGGTCTCATCACCCAGGGCGAGAAGTACAACAAGGTTGTCGACGCCTGGGCGAAGTGTTCTGACCGCCTCGCTGCCGAGATGATGAACCGGATCTCGACGGTCCAGAAGGACGATCAGGGTCGCGACAAGCCGGTGAACTCGATCTACATGATGTCCCACTCGGGCGCTCGTGGTTCGCCGGCACAGATGAAGCAGCTCGCGGCGATGCGCGGCCTCATGGCCAAGCCGTCGGGCGAGATCATCGAAACGCCGATTATCTCGAACTTCAAGGAAGGCCTCGACGTTCTCGAGTACTTCAACTCGACTCACGGCGCCCGAAAGGGGCTGGCCGACACCGCGCTCAAGACGGCGAACTCGGGCTACCTGACCCGCCGCCTCGTGGACGTGGCGCAGGACGCGGTCATCCGTGAGCCGGATTGCGGCACCGAGAGGGGAATCCGCATGCGGGCCATCATCGACGCCGGCCAGGTGGTCGCGTCGCTGGCCTCCCGCATCCTCGGCCGCTCGACCGCCGAGGACCTGGTGGCTCAGGACGGCACAATCATCGTGCCCCAGGGCACGATGATTGAGGAGCATCATCTCGAGGCGATCGGCGCTGCCGGCATCCAGGAGGTGAAGATCCGCTCGGTGCTGGTCTGCGAGTCCAAGAACGGCGTCTGCGCCACCTGCTACGGCCGCGACCTGGCCCGGGGCACCCCGGTCAACCACGGCGAGGCGGTAGGCGTCATCGCCGCGCAGTCGATCGGTGAGCCGGGCACGCAGCTGACCATGCGCACCTTCCACATCGGCGGTGCGGCCCAGATCGCGGATTCGTCCTTCATCGAGTCGAGCTTCGAAGGCAAGATCGGCTTCCGCAACAAGAACATTGCGCGCAACTCCGACGGCGACCTCGTCGTCATGGGCCGCAACGTGGCTGTGGTGATCATCGGCCAGGACGGCACCGAGCGGGCGGTTCACCGCCTGCAATACGGTTCCCGTCTGAAGGTCGACGAGGGCGACACGATCAAGCGCGGCCAGCGCATCGCCGAGTGGGACCCCTATTCCCGTCCGATTCTCACGGAGATCGACGGTACGGTGGGCTACGAGGACCTGGTCGACGGCGCATCGATGATCGAGTCGATGGACGAGTCGACCGGCATCGCCAAGCGCGTGGTCATCGACTGGCGCGGATCTCCGCGTACGGCCGATCTGCGTCCGGCGGTGGTCATCCAGGGCGCCGGCGGCAAGGTGGCCAAGGTCGCCCGCGGCGGCGACGCCCGCTACCTGCTGCCCGTCGACGCAATCCTCGCGTCCGATCCGGGCTCGAAGGTCAAGGCCGGCGACATCCTCGCCCGCGTCTCGACCGAGAGCGCCAAGACCCGCGACATCACGGGCGGTCTGCCGCGCGTGGCGGAGCTGTTCGAGGCCCGTCGTCCGAAGGACGCGGCCATCATTGCGGAGAAGTCCGGCACGATCCAGTTCGGCCGCGACTACAAGAGCAAGCGTCGCCTGACGCTGAACCCGCACGATGGCTCCGAGCCGGTGGAGTACCTGATCCCGAAGGGCAAGCACATCCACCTGCAGGACGGCGACGTGGTCGAGGTCGGCGACTTCATCGTCGACGGCAACCCTGCGCCCCATGACATCCTCGCGATCAAGGGCGTCGAGGAGCTGGCTGCCTACTTGGTGAACGAGATCCAGGAGGTCTATCGCCTCCAGGGCGTGCTCATCAACGACAAGCACATCGAGGTGATCGTTCGCCAGATGCTGCAGAAGGTCGAGATCACCGAGGGCGGCGATTCCGAGCTGCTCAACGGCGAGCAAGTCGATCGCCTCGAGTTCGAGGAGATCAACGAGCGTCTCGTGGCCGAGAAGAAGAAGCCCGCCGAAGGCGTGCCGGTTCTGCTCGGTATCACCAAGGCCTCGCTGCAGACCCGCTCCTTCATCTCGGCGGCGTCCTTCCAGGAGACCACCCGCGTCCTAACGGAGGCGGCGGTCAACGGCAAGGTCGATACCCTCGAGGGCCTCAAGGAGAACGTCATCGTCGGCAGCCTGATCCCGGCCGGCACCGGCGCGCTCACCGCTCAGGTCAAGGCCGTCGCGACCCATCGCGACGAGCTGATCCTGCAGCAGAAGCGCTCCGAGTCCCAGGCTCAGGTCAGCGAACTGCCTCCGGCAGCCGAATAAGGCTGCAGAGCTTCGGTACGACTGGAAAGGCCGCCTCCGGGCGGCCTTTTCGTGTCCGGCAGGGGTGAGGTGGAACGGCTGCCAAGCTTGGCGGCTTCCGGGGGGCCGAGCCCACCGACCCTTGCACCCGCCGTCCCCGCTCCCACATACAAGTGAAGCCCGGCGACAAGCCTCCCGGTCGGTTCCTTTCCGATTGGTTAGCGGAAACCAGTTGACTTTCCGCGACTCGGACGCTAGAGAGACCAGACTTTCCGGCTGGCCGTAGGTTTTCGCCAGTCGAAGCGCCTAGCTTCGACCGATGCGACCTAAACGCTGCCGAACTCAACCTTGACTGACACATGTCAGATTTAGGGCACGACCGCGGTGACGAAAATCGTGGTCCTCTGCAATCGCACCGCGCCAGGGGCTTACCCGAGTCAATGGCGTGGCTTCGCTTTGTGCAACCCAAAAGGTCCGCAGAAGCGGGGCGCAGCGTTCAACCGTTGAAGACACTCAGAAGGCCACCGGGTCGGTGGCTGGCGAAAGAGGGCACAGGATGCCAACGATCTCTCAGCTGATCCGCAAGCCGCGGACGGCGCAAAAGAGCCGGAACAAGGTCCCCGCGCTTGAGGCCTGCCCGCAGAAGCGTGGCGTGTGCACGCGCGTTTACACGACGACCCCGAAGAAGCCGAACTCGGCTCTGCGTAAGGTCGCCAAGGTTCGTCTGACGAACGGGTTCGAAGTCATCGGGTACATCCCGGGTGAAGGTCACAACCTTCAGGAGCACTCCGTGGTCATGATCCGCGGCGGCCGCGTGAAGGACCTTCCGGGTGTCCGTTATCACATCCTCCGCGGTGTTCTCGACACCCAGGGCGTGAAGAATCGTAAGCAGCGTCGTTCGAAGTACGGCGCGAAGCGGCCGAAGTAAGCCGTCAACCGTTATTGAGGTCAGCTCATGTCCCGCCGCCACAGCGCCGAAAAGCGTGAGATCATCCCGGATCCGAAGTTCGGGGATATCGTAGTCACCAAGTTCATGAACTCCATCATGTACGACGGCAAGAAGTCTGCTGCCGAGAGCATCGTCTATGGTGCCTTCGACAGCATCGAGAGCCGCGCCAAGGCGAACCCGCTCGAGGTCTTTAAGCAGGCACTCGACAACGTCGCTCCGGCGATCGAGGTCCGTTCCCGCCGCGTCGGCGGTGCGACCTACCAGGTCCCGGTCGAGGTTCGTGCCGAGCGCCGTCAGGCTCTCGCGATCCGCTGGATCATCCAGGCTGCCCGCGGACGCAACGACAAGACCATGGTCGAGCGTCTGTCCGCCGAGCTGCTCGATGCATCCAACAACCGCGGCAACGCCGTGAAGAAGCGCGAAGACACCCACCGTATGGCGGAAGCCAACCGTGCGTTCTCGCACTACCGCTGGTAACGGCCCGAGGAGCTGAGCGATGCCCCGCACGCACGCGATTGAGGACTACCGCAATTTCGGCATCATGGCCCACATTGATGCCGGCAAGACCACTACGACCGAGCGCATCCTGTACTACACTGGTAAGTCCCACAAGATCGGTGAAGTGCACGAGGGTGCCGCCACCATGGACTGGATGGAGCAGGAGCAGGAGCGTGGCATCACGATCACATCCGCTGCCACCACCTGCTTCTGGAACGACAAGCGCCTGAACATCATCGACACCCCCGGCCACGTCGACTTCACCATCGAAGTCGAGCGTTCGCTGCGCGTGCTCGACGGCGCAGTCTGCGTTCTCGACGGCAACCAGGGCGTCGAGCCCCAGACCGAGACCGTCTGGCGCCAGGCCGACAAGTACGACGTGCCCCGCATCGTGTTCGTCAACAAGATGGACAAGACCGGCGCCGACTTCTTCAAGTGCGTGGCCGACATCATCGACCGCGTGGCCGGCAAGCCCGTCTGCCTTCAGCTGCCGATCGGCGCCGAGAGCAACTTCCAGGGCGTGGTCGACCTCATCAAGATGAAGGCGATCGTCTGGAACGGCGAGGCTCTGGGCGCTTCCTTCAGCGAGGAAGAGATCCCGGCCGACCTGAAGGACCAGGCTGTCGAGTATCGCGGCAAGCTGATCGAAGCTGCCGTCGAGATGGACGACGAGGCCATGATGGCTTACCTGGACGGCCAGGAGCCGGACGACGCGACCCTGCGCCGCCTGGTTCGTACCGCCGTGCAGCGCCGCGCGTTCCACCCGGTCCTGTGCGGATCGGCGTTCAAGAACAAGGGCGTTCAGCCGCTCCTCGACGCCGTCGTCGACTTCCTGCCGTCCCCCGTCGATCGTGGCGAGGTCGAAGGCATCGACTTCAAGACGGAAGAAGAGACCGTCCGCAAGCCGTCCGACCAGGACCCCTTCGCCATGCTCGCCTTCAAGATCATGGACGATCCCTTCGTGGGCACGATCACCTTCTGCCGCGTGTACTCGGGCAAGGTCGAGGCCGGTTCCTCGATCCTGAACTCGACCCGCGACAAGAAGGAGCGCGTCGGCCGCATGCTGCTCATGCATGCGAACAACCGCGAGGACATCAAGGAAGCTTATGCCGGCGACATCGTCGCCCTGGCCGGCCTCAAGGACGTCCGCACCGGCGACACGCTCTGCGATCCGATCAAGGCCGTGATCCTCGAGCGCATGGAGTTCCCGGAGCCGGTGATCGAGATCGCCATTGAGCCGAAGTCGAAGGCCGACCAGGAAAAGCTGGGCCTGGCACTCTCGAAGCTGGCTGCCGAGGACCCGTCCTTCCGCGTCTCGACCGACCAGGAGTCCGGTCAGACGATCCTGAAGGGCATGGGCGAGCTTCACCTCGACATCAAGGTCGATATTCTCCGTCGCACCTACAAGGTCGATGCGAACATCGGCGCTCCGCAGGTGGCTTATCGTGAGACGATCACGAAGAAGGCCGAGATCGACTACACCCACAAGAAGCAGACCGGCGGTACCGGCCAGTTCGCTCGCGTGAAGCTGGTTGTCCAGCCGAACGATCAGGGTGCGGGCTTCTCCTTCGAGTCGAAGATCGTCGGCGGTGCGGTTCCGAAGGAATACATCCCGGGTGTCGAAAAGGGCCTCCAGTCGGTCGTCGGCGCTGGCGTGATCGCCGGCTTCCCGGTGGTTGACGTCAAGGTCGAGCTCATCGACGGCGCCTTCCACGAAGTCGACTCGTCGGCCCTGGCCTTTGAAATCGCTTCTCGCGCCGCTCTCCGTGAGGCCCTCCAGAAGGGCGGATCGGTTCTGCTCGAGCCGGTGATGAAGGTCGAGGTCGTGACCCCCGAGGACTACACGGGTTCGGTCATCGGCGACCTCAACTCCCGTCGTGGCCAAATCCAGGGTCAGGACATGCGCGGCAACGCCGTGGTCATCAACGCGATGGTCCCGCTCGCCAACATGTTCGGCTACGTGAACACCCTGCGCTCCATGAGCCAGGGCCGGGCCAACTACACGATGCAGTTCGACCACTACGAGCAGGTGCCGTCGAACGTGGCTGCTGAGGTTCAGGCGAAGTACGCCTGAACCCACTAAGCGAATATTTGAACGATCAAAGGAACGGGTGCCACGATGGCGAAGGAAAAGTTTCAGCGCAATAAGCCGCACTGCAACATTGGGACGATTGGTCACGTGGA
>NZ_JAGPUP010000461.1:0-18327 GCF_018069605.1 Microvirga sp. HBU67558
GCGCTCCCTCCAAGTACCGCTTCACCGCCCGTTGCTCGGGATGCCACAAGACGGACACCTACGAGTCGAGCAGGTCCGTCGGTGACGATGTCGTCAAGGGCTACTTCAAGGACCGCGGCTGGCTTCTCGCCCGCGATCGCGCCCATGATCTGTGTTCGGCTTGTCTGGCAAAACCCCGCGCGGCCCCGCAGCCGCGCCAGTGCGACGAGGCTCGGCATCACCGGTCGCCAGACGCCGCGAACCATCCAGATCGCCCGACACCGCCTGCGGACAAGCGGTCCAGGGACACCGCTGATATTCTGGCGCGCCACTTGGGCAAACCCGACGCGCTCGTCGAGGAGGTCTTTCGCCCCAAGCCGGTGCTGGCCCCCCGCCCGTCAGCTGCAGGCGCCCCCCAGCAGGTCGCACCAGCCCCTGCCCTGCCACCCGAGATCGAACGAGCCCTAACGGGAATGGCCGAGGAACTGAAAGGCCTTCGTGCTACGATGGACCTGATGGCTGAGCAGATGGGCAGGCTGGTCTCTCTGGGCACTCAGCAGATCGAGGCCATGGCGGGTCTGACGCCTCTGGTGGTGCAGTCGACCGAGGGGATCTGCGGAAGCCTGCGGGAGGTTGCACATGCCGTGCAACTGATCCCGAGCGTTTTCGCCCCGGCCGGGGAGGCCATGAAGCCGTCCACCAAACCGACGGAGGTTGAGGAGCCGCCGGCCCTGCAGCTTAGTCTTTTGCAAGATGTTGACCAGGCGGTTGGTCCGCAAGCAGAGCCTGCCCCGATAGCGGCAAAGACGAAGAAGCCATCCGGTCAGAGCCGACACTCCAAGAGGAACGCGGCACCAGCGCCTCAGGCGGGCTCTGCGCCTGTCGTGGTCAAGTCGATCCCCGATGCCAAGCGTTCGGATCGATTCTACACCGTCATCCGGCTGCCACGGGAGTTGTGGGACCAGGCTGGCTTTGGTCCGGAAGATCGTCTCCTGCTCGACTGGAGCGGCAAGACCTTGACCATTGAACGTGCTGCCAAGGGAGGTGTGAAGCCGAAAACGATTGGTGAGGCCACTGTGGTGCTGCAGTCGTGGAAACTGGGAAACCTGAACTTCGATCATCCGAAGGTGAGCCGTGGAGACACTTCCCTGCGCCTGACGGTGACGCCGTCGCTCGTATGATCCCCCTGCCATGAAAGGTGATCTATAACTTGTCACCGGAAGCACACGGGGAGCAGGATTCGCAGCTGCATGGTGGGTGGGAATGCAGCGCACCCCATCTGGCAATCATGACCAGCCAGGCTCAATTGCACACTATTGGAACGCGAACGCCCTGACTGAAATCTCTTCCAAACTTCAGACAGGGCGTGTGCAGTACTGGGTACGACACTATCCCTTATCACGAAAAGAGT
Source organism: Microvirga sp. HBU67558 (assembly GCF_018069605.1). Lineage (NCBI taxonomy): Bacteria > Pseudomonadati > Pseudomonadota > Alphaproteobacteria > Hyphomicrobiales > Methylobacteriaceae > Microvirga > Microvirga sp. HBU67558. The sequence continues at coordinate 1,391 of NZ_JAGPUP010000461.1, forward strand.
TGCCGGCCCGTTTAGCCGAGCACGCAATCTGCTGCCAGGTAAAGAGAAAGCCCTCTGCCTGCCGTCTCGTGAGAGATTTGGGCGAGAGGCTGTGCGTCCTTCGAAAACTGATCAGTGCAGTTTCGATTACATGCTCGGACCCTCGTCCCTGCCCTTGTCGCGACGCTTTGGCTTCTTCGGTGGCCTTATGCCTTCGACCCGGATCGGCTCCATCTGCTTGGGAGTGACGGGTGACAGAGGATTGCCGACCCGGATCTCTGCCTTTTCCTTTGCAGGTTTTGCGTCCGAGTATTCGCCAAATCGTTCCCCGGGTGTCCTGACAGAACTCGATTCAGCCGAAGCCGGTTTGGGTGCGACAGGGGTCCTCTCAGGTCGAGCAGGAGCCTTGACCTCGGATGCCGCCTTTGTAGCGTCAGGTTTGCCGGTGCTCGCTTCCGCGCGAGGTGCGGGCCGAGCGGGTTCAGGACGGGGACGCGGGGCTTGGACAGGCGCGGGGGCTGGTGCCTTTTCCGGAACCGCGGCTGGAGCCGATGTGACCTTAGCCGTAGTTGGCTCTTTCGCAGATCCGGCCTGAGGAGCTGTGGGTCGGGCGGACGGAACTGCCGGAGCTTGTACTGGGCGAGAAGGTACCTGTGTCTGGGCAGGTTTCGTGTCAGCGGGAGAAGCGGCCACGCGCTGGGCTTCTGCCGGCGCCGACGGGGGCTGGGCAGCTGTTGCTGGCTTGGAGACCCCCGAGCCTGAATTATCGCGGACGGGCTTTGTGCCAGGCGCGGCATTTTCCGGCTTCACCACATTATTTACCGGTGCCTTGGATGGCTGATGGGTATTTTCTGCGACAGCCGGCTTATTTCCTGCCTCGGTCCTGGAATTATTCGGAGCAGGGGCCTTAGCGGCAGAATTAGCTGGAGTTGGAGCGGGCGATTTAACTGGGCTTGGAGCAGTATTTTTCGCCTGTGCAGCAGCCGGCGCTCCAGCATTTTCCTTTGGCTTATAAAATGGCTCCGGCCGGAATCGTGTTTTCTGCGGCCGAGCGATCGGCTCTTGTGGACGTGCGGCACTTGGCGCCTGCATCGCTGTCGTGTTGGCTAGTTGGGCCGAAGCCGTGTTTAAATCGGATGGCCTCGGAGATGAGACACGATCGGTCGTTGTCCGAGGGATCGGATCCCCAGACGAAGCGCGAGCTGGAGAGGTCGGGCTGCGCATTACAGGCTCGGCAGGAGTGACGGTTGGCCGAGTGGGAGTGGATCCTTGTGGAATATTTTCTTGTTTAGGCTCGGGCCGGGACGTGGACGTACCAGCTACCTCGGCGAGGATCTTTGGCACAGTAGCCTCAACATAGGCATTCAACCTGTCAGTGATCCTCTCCGCTCTTTCTTTTTTCTGGGCTGAAACCACATCCGCGCTCGGGTCAGCAATCGTCAGATCGATAAATCCGGGAGCTCGACGATCCAGGGGATGACGCTTCGGATCGGCGATCATGTTATCGAGCCGCTTGAGGAGCGAGTTCAGGTGGCCGCGAGAGACGTCCAACTCGATCTGATTACGCTTGTCGATCTGCATCCCTCGGCCGTAAACCTCCAGCAGGAATGCCATGGCCTCCTTTGCGGCCCGCCCGACAGGCTGTGTCGCACCATTCTTGTCCTCAGGGGCCTGGGTGGTTTGACCGTGGCCTTGGCCACGTTTCGATTTGGTCCGGCCCGGGCTTTTTTCATTCTTCTTTTCGTCAGCCGCGATGATCAGCTTGGGACGAGATGCAACCCTATTAATGACAATCCGCCCGAGGTCCTGGAACAATTCGTTCGTGGACACCAACGATCCAGCCTGCTCGACCAGCTTGGTCAGGCGGTCGACCTCCTTGAGGGCTATGTCCTTATATGGGCTTTTTGAGCCCAATACCTGTCTTGCCTTATCAGTCTTTTCCTTGAGGATGCGCTGGCGATGGCGGGCTCGCTTCTCATGGTCGTTGACCAAGCGGTCCTGCATGACTTGCCATTGGCGGCGTGCCAGGACGACGCCATCCTCGGTTAGTTCTCCCTTTCTTTCCTTATTGAAGGTTTTCGAGGGAATGTGCTTCAGAGGATCGAGGTCAATGCCCATGGCCTCATAGGAGCGGGCATCATAGCGTTTGATGACGCCGGCTTTCTCCATGACGTCGTTGGAGACGTCTTTCCAGTGTTCACGAAGTTGGGGTATCCATGGCTGCTCGCTTGCTTCGCGGAGCTTCGGCTGCATAAAGGGCCGAAATTTCTTCCGGTTTCGGCTTTTGTAAATTTTTTCATCTTCGATCTCGAAATCCCACAATTCGCCGCCGGCAGGGTTTTTCGGATCCTTCATTCGCCCAGCAGGGCGGTCATAATAGATGATATGGACGTGGTAATTGCGCAGATCGTTATTGTGATCAGGGGCATGAATGACTGCCCAGTAAGGCAGGCCTTTTTCGGCAAGCTTGTCAGTGAAGTTACGAACGATTTCGACCCGCTCACGCCCTTCAAGTTCGAAGGGCAACTCCGCGATGATACGATTCTGAATCCGGCCACCCCGACCCGGTTCGATTTCTATAGGAGCTTCGGGAAGGAGATTGACGGCCCATTGGTGGATCGCGAACGCCGTCGGGGTAGGGTACTTCCCTGAGACATCCTTGGGCTCGCCGTTCAGCTGCTGGTCCTTAAGGGCCAAGCGGACATCGCCTGGGGCAGTATCGAGATTCTGGATCGCAAGATCCCACCATTCCGGATGGTCAGCAAATCGGATGGTGACGGTGTCACCTTGAGGACTCTTTTCGATAGCGTTAACGGCATTCCAGAAATGACGACGCTCGTCGATAGTTGCCCCGATGGTGCCGAATGACGCGAACTCAAGGGCGTCAAGTTCGTCATCAGAGAGGTTTTTGATCGGCGTGCGCTCTACGGCGCCGGGTCGTTCAAGATAGTCCTGTTGCGCCTCGGCGCTCCGCCCTTCAGCCTCGCGCTCGAGCATCGCAAAGCGGTCTTCAGCTACGTCTGGGTCGTAGCCTGGATATTCCTTTTCCCTCGCGACTTTCTCGGCTGCTCCATCTCTCTCGATGTAAAGGAGGTGAGCGGTTGCCGTTGAGTCGAGATATCGTCGGCCGCCACGGGCCGCTTTGATCATGTCGAGGATCGGAGATGTTTTCGAATGGTAGCTATGGGAGAAATGAAATGTCTGGGCCCCGTCGGCCGATAGTGGCCGAGCACTTCCCCTACTGCGGTCACCAAACCGTACGCCTGGGTGATCATAGGCGCGCCCGACAGCTTGATGCACGCCCGTAGACATCCCGATCATTGGCCCCACGGGACGTGGGTTGATTGTAATTGCGCCGAAGCGAACGGGCGCCGGTGCGTCTTTTCCGGCGACTGCAACGCCGAGGCCGCCGAGGGCGTAGGCCTTCGAGGGATTCGGGATGATCCGCGTAAAATCCTTCGACGGATCACGGGCGCCGGCCCGGCTGACAGCACGAGACAGGTCTTGAAGCGTGTTAAGGACGAGATGGCCGGGCGTGATCGACATAATGAGGGGTCTTGGTGATTGGATGCCTATCCTATCAGGCTCTGATCTCCTCAGGCCAGCCATGGCCAAAAATGAAGTGCAAGAAATTCGCCAGATTTCCGAAAATCATTGGGTAACGGCGTAGCTCCGGACGCCGCTCTATGGCGACCGCGGTGCGGTCGTTCTGACCAGTGGAAGACCTAACCGTAGGTCCGTTGAGGCAGAGAAAATACGAGACCGAAGGGTCGGGAAGAGCGAAAGACGAGGGGTAAGGCGCAGGCCGACCGAAGTCTGATAGAGGTGCCGAAGGGTGCCGGCTCGCGGGTATTTTTTGTGCCCCGATTATCTGGTCAGCTTGTCCCTGGCACACAACCGAAGCCCGAAAGGGATGAAGCATCAAGTCAGGATGCCGAAGGGCACCCATGACTGTTTCAGAAGCCAGTCGACACGAAGGTGGAGACGTCACGAAAGTGGGCGTCCTCATGAAGCTGCGAAGGCAGGCGGATTGGGGTCTGGAATGGATGCAACGGGGGGTGTGGCAGGGACCGAAATACGGATCTTGGATCCGAGCAAAATTTACTGCAGCGGAGGCTGCATAAAGTTTGCGGTATTGAGCCCTCAACTTTTTGGGACCCTTGAGCCCTGTCCGAGGGCTCCTCACTGGGGGATCCGTCTGGATCTTCCTGGGACTCTCCGTCCAACTTCGGGGACCATCTTCCGTCGCTTCTGGGCAGTTCTTCGGGTCCTGGATGGGGCATCGACCGTCCATCCAATCGGACCGTCCTCCTGGGCCTTCTTTCTGGCTCCGTGAGGCGTCCTGAGCACCAGGCGCCGGGTCATGGAGCTCCGTCCTCTCTGGGATCCGCTTCTTCGTCCTTCCGGGAAGGCTCTTGGTCAGCTCCTTGGGACTGTCCTGGGCCGCTGCAGGCCTCCAGGGGAAGCCGTCCTCGAGGGGAGGGGACCCCTACTCCGTCCGCTATGGGATTTAGGCCGCCGACCAAAATAAGCGCTGCCGCTCAATCCCTTACGGAGCTTGGATTTTCGGGCCTCTGACGGGCTTCGTGGCTGTCCGGCTAGATCGGGGCCTGGAACACCGTCTTTAGGCCTCCTGGGCCGTCCTAGAGGCTCTGCCCTTGGGATCTCCGGCCGATCGCGTCTGTACGATCGGGCTGACCTGACGTCATCCTCTTGGGAAAACCTCGATTTCCGGGCCTCTGGCGGCCGTCTGGTGCCGTCATGGCCCGATGGAGCCTCGCCGGCGTCTGAGGCGCTCCTGGGGCTTCCTATGGACTCTGGCAGGTCTGACAGGCGCAGGTCGATCGCAATGGGGCGCAGCTGGTGGGATCTGGCTTGGCTCAAGAGGGAACGGGTTCAGCGGGGTAGGCCCGGACACCGCGGATTCGCATAAGATACGTTATGGAACCTAAGTACTTGAAATCATTGGGAAATCAACGTTTTTCCATTCTACCGGGTTGCGCGTGTTAGCACAAATGCGCGGTTATCCGATCTGGCTCGATCCGCGTCCTGGCCGGTATCGAGCTGCTGCGTCTGGCATTTATTGTGCCTGGCCGCGGATCCAATCCGGCCGGGATTCCAGACCCCGACCTGAATTATCCTGCCCCAACTGCGCTGAATTTCGTGGCCTCGCCGCAGGATCCTTCTGGGATCGGTATGGCGGGCTCTTGCAGAATTTCTCTGCCTTGAGATCTGGCGGCAGAGGCTCGGCCAAGTCTGCAACTATCTCGCCCTTGGGGCATGAATATTCGATCCCCATGGCAAAGGCTGTCCTGGCCGCCGCCAGAGGCTCCGTGTATTTATCCGGCCTTAGTTAGCCGGATTTTCTCTGCCGCATATAAGAAAGGCTTCGTGCTCTAAACCGTTGAACAGCAACGATTTCGGCTAGGCACCGGCCGCGAGATTGAATTGCAAGATCCGTGGCAGGACAGATTTCAAAATGCCGGACATGGGCTGTGAGCCCGGTGGAGACCAGGCCGAAAGCGATTGCAAGATTCCTGTCAAAGCAATTTCGACTTCCTTGTGGGTGGCACCAGAGGCCGCATCTGGCCGGCTGGAAAATTTCGCAACATCGTGGGCAGACTTAATACCATTACCCTTCCGGACCTGACGGTCCGGTCTGAAATTGAATTGCAACAACGCGGTCAGACGAAATTGCGATCATGGATCGGGCAGGGCGGACGGCCGGGGTCCGTCGACCATGAACGATTGCAACATATGTGTCAGAGGAATTTCGAGCGGGTTTCTGGGGATCCCTCCCCTACCCGCTCCGCCTCGGCCCTGCGGGGCAGAAAAATTCGTGCAACAGCCTTGGCTGACCAAATTTCGTTAGGTCGGCCGCGGCCTCCTGGGTCGTCCTGGAGTGGCGGACGGATTGACCGCCGACCGAAGGATCGGAATTGCAACATCTTTGTCAGGGGTAATTCCAATCTCGATTCTGGGGCTGCCCAGCTTGGGTGGGTTGCGCACAGCCCTCAGGCCTAAAAAGCCTGTGCAACACTTTTGGCACAGGAATTTCAAAATCCGTTTTTCGGGAAAAGCCGGTTGATCCACGCTGTAACGCTGCCGTGCGGTTGGGCGGCCAAAAACCGAGTGTTATTTTTGCTGCCCCAACGCGGCGAATTATTGTACCTTGGCCTGGGGATGCCCTTTTTAGGGACGGCCCGATTCATCTTTTTGGACATTCCGCCGGGATAAGCTGAAAGGCGTTCCCTTGGGCGGAATGGAATTTGAGGCTCGAAATGACAGACGGGAATGAGAGCAAGGCTCCGAGCGATCTGACCTTTAAGTACCGCTAGGGCACGGAACGGCCTCTCGATCGCGGCCGACGCCTCCATAAGGCTCGGATAGCCGCTGTGGCTGACCGGCGGCGGCGGGTTGCCGATCATCTGAGGGATCTCGAGCAGATTGATCGGGAGATCGAGCTTATCGACGCCCAGTTGATGGAGGTGGAGATTTTGGCGCCTGGCGGCCGGTATGACCGTGACCAAGAATTGAAATTGCGGGCCTTGGTCAGGCACCTACGACCGGACGGGGACTTACCTGTGCCGGATCTCCGCAAGCGCGGGCGTCCAGCGAAATCGTCGGCGCGAAAGCGCGTTAGGCCCAGCCGGGCCAAAAAATTGTAATTTTCTCTGCCCCAATGAGCGCGATTCATATTGTCGAGCTCCTAGGGCATCCGGTACAATTCGTTTTGCAAGTTTCTTGGCAGCGAAAGATCGATTTTCAGCTTTTGCTGCCCCGTCCGTTCAGGGAAGTCCGTCTATGGCCGTCTTTCATTATGTTGGCTGGGGCACCATGCGTCCGACCACTCGTCGGTCCCAGCTTCAGCGCGGTAAGAAATCGCTTTATGAAAGGTTGTCGGATATCGACCGAGTGGCTGAGGAGGCGCGCGAGATCGTGCGCCGTGAGATTGCCGAGTACGAGAAGCAAGAGAATTATCTCGAGCAGGTCACCCCTGGTGGCCGCTACAACAGCGAGATTGCAAATTCACTCGCCTCGCAGATGGGAATTAGCGTCTCCGAGCCTGTGAAGCGGGGTCGGGGCCGTCCGCGTAAGTACGGCCCCAACGATCCACGTCCGCCGAGGAAGTCCCGCGCAAAGGTGCGGGTGACGGCGTCTCTGGTGAGCGACGTTGTCCGCGGCGTGAGCCCGTCTTTGCGGTCCACGGCAGAGCGCAAGTCCCGTCGCGCCTCTTCGCGTACGACGTCCGGCACGGTTTCTCCCGTGACGGCGGCGCCGGCGCGTATTCCGACTCCGCCTCCTAAGGCCGCGCCAAAGGTTGCGGCCGCTCTGTTGGAGTCGACCCTGGCCGGTGGTCTTGGCGTGGACGCCATTCAGATCGATGCGCCGGAGACGGCGTTCGAGATCAAGCCGGTCGAGACCCGGACGGTGCAGATCACCGTGGTCGAGAACGATCCTGAGTATGAGGCTGAGCTGGCCGAACAGGCCGCTCTTGCGAAGGCGCTTTTGGACGCCGAGAACGAGCCGGGCGAGGAAGTGCCGGATCCGAGGGTCCGTCGGACGAAGTTTACTCGCCGCTATGACTTCTCCGATGCCCAGGACGCGTCGAAGGTTGATCCTGCCATTCTTGCTCTGTTTCCGCATTTCGGAATGCCAACGACAAGCCCGAGTGAGGATATGGCCGATGAGGATATGAAGAAATGGTTCTTTGCCTCGGTCTATGACCATATCCCGAGCGATCAGTTTAAGGAACGTGAGTTCAAGTCGGGCTTGCGAATTTATGGATCTATTCAAGGCATCTATAATGTCTGGAAGCATAGCCTTGAGGATGTAATTCAGCGCGAGCGCGATCGTGTTGCGATCTGGGATCTTATCGATACTCGTGTCACCGACGCCGAGCAATTTAGTGAGCGTGCCGGGAAGGGTGAGATCAGCGATGATCTGGCTCGGATGTGGGTGGCCCACCTCGACTATCTTGCCTTGGGCAACCTGGAAGACAGCGAGCATCTCGTCTGGCGTGAGATCGTGGACGCGATGGAATGGCCGAAGGGCTTCTCGCGGATTGATCTGGCTCTTTGGGCAGAGCAGGATCCTAATGCGGTTCCAAATGTCCGGTCTTGGGCCGGACAGCCGAAGCACTTCCCCGAGCGGCTGAGGAATTCCCCCTTTCCTCCGTAGGATTTGGAGGGACACTCATAAAGAAAGGCGGCTGTCGCGAGACATGCCGCCTTTTCCTTTTGTCAGGCCTGAGGGGAAGCCGAGGGCTTTGGGGCTTTCCCCTTCTTGGGCTGGGAATAGAACCGCATCTGCAGCGGGCCGATCACCAGCGTGTTATGGACGATCCCAAAGTGGTCGTCCGGATCCCGGTCCCAGGACAGGTGCCATCGGGACCAGTAGAACTGATACTGCATCGGGGATCTCCGCTCCTTTGGGGATTTCGAAGCCTCTCGGGCTCAATCCTCCGCGTGGCGGGAATCTTACGCCGCAGCCTTCAGCGCCTCCGGGTGGTTCCGGAGGAGGCGGTAGGCGTACTGCCACATGTGCGCCGGGATGTGGAGGAACGCGATGGCGACCTCGAGCGGCAGAGCCTTGAGGCGACGCTCGATTTGGTCCCGGTGCGCGTAGAAGGCGCTGTTGGGCCGATCGGCGTAATCGAAGGTCCAGTCCATGCTCTCCATGAGGCGGACGAGCTCGGCGTCCCATTCAGCCGGGACGTACTGGGCGACCGCCTCGTCGATGACCGAACGGACGATGGCCTGCTGGCGGTCGTCCTCCTGGTCGATCTCGGCATTGACGGTGTCGAGGGCCAGCAGGGTCTCGATCGCCGGCACCTTGCCGAGCAGGATGTCGGTGGCAAACTCGGCCTGGCGCCGGAAGGCGGCGTGCTGCAGGGCCGGGCCGGTCAGGGGGAGAACCCACTTGTCGAAGGTCCGGCTGCTGCGCGGGGACGGCGAGCCGAACACGAAGCCGTGGTAGGCCGCGTCCTTCATGGGCGAGGTATACGAGTACTCCGGCTTCCAGCGGTCGTAGGCCGTGGTGGCGATCTCGTTCATCTCGCCCAGGACTTCGGCCGTATCGAGGTCGATGGCGTAGGGCTCATCGTCGATGTAGGTGAAGCCGACGCGGGTGAGGGAAACCCGGCCACGCTGGGAGGAGCCATAATGGCCCTCGCAGAGGTTGATCACGAGGTAGGTGGCCTCGGGGTGCATCAGGAATTTCGTGGTCAGGCCCATGACGCCCCAGGGGGTGTTCTTGTACTGGGCGGCCAGCAGCTCGTTGGCATCGCGGACGGCCTGCCAGCGGGCTTGGCCGATCGTGTACTGGCGGGACTCGAGAGAGCGGAGGATCGCGATAGCGGTGTCGATGCGAGCGTCGATCATTTCGTCTTCTCCTTGGGATTTTGAACCCGCCAGGGGGCAATCCTAATTTTTGATGAGATCTCTTTTCGGGTTTAGGCGAGCGCGCATGGAAAAACCCGCCGGAGGGCGGGTTTGGGGCTAGGCTGCGGCCTTCCTGGAATCCGGGTGGTTCCGGAGCAGGTGGTAGGCGAAGCTCCAACTGCGGCCGGCCACATGAAGGAACGCGATCGCCACTTCGAGCGGCAGAGCATGGAGCCTCTTGCGGATCAGGTCCTCTTTGCGGCTCGATTCGCTGCTGGGCCGATCGGCATAGGCGTAGGTCCAGTCCATGGTCTCCATGAGACGGACCAGCTCCGCGTCCCACTCGCGGGGCTGAATCTGGGAGACGGCGTCATCGACGAACCAGAGCTTTTTGATCTCCGAGATATCGCTGCGCAGGATGGCATGCGCCAAGTTGGCCATCCGCTGGAAGGCGGCTTGCCGGAAAGCGGGACTCATCAGAGGGAGGGCTCACTTGTAACGACGGAAGCTCTCGCCTCGATAGGAAGAGGCGAAGACGAGACCGGTGTGGCCCGCGTCCCGGGTGGTGTACGAGGAATACCAATCGTCATTCCGTCGAACGCCAGATGCCGCAGCACTTGAACCATCCGCGAATCTACAACCAATCACAGATAAGCCCTCCCCTGCTTGTCACTCCTCAGGCATTTTCCAGAGCACATAGGTGACATAGGCTAGACGGACGAACAATAGAGTAAGTGTTCGCTGGACCGAGATCTCCATGGCTCGCGGCTCTCCGGTCTCAGTGTCATAGAGCATTTGGCAGGATTGCCCGGATAAGTCCTCGCGCGTTGCGATCCACAGGAGCTCTATCTCTATCTGGCCTGGCGTATGAGTAACCAGGTAGCCGCCGATCCGGTGAACCGGGGCAGCGTTCCACGACACCCGCTTTTCCCTGCCCTCCCCGTCCAACTGCACGTCGCCGACACCGGGGGCCCGCCCGCGAAAGCCCGGCCCGCGGCTCTGGAACAGGCCGGTGAACGAGAACCGCCGCCGCGGCGTGACAGGTATCACCGCGATCAAGCGTCTTGCATCCTCAGGGGAAAAGGTCTGCCCATCCATCGTCAGGCGATCGAGCAGCGCATGCGCCTCGAGCCGCGCCTCCAGCGGAAGGTCCTGAACGCTCACGTCCTTACTCACCTGTCGCCTCCGCATCAGAAGAGCCCGCTAACGGCGCTTCCGTGGGGATGTCGGTTGTCCCCTGCCCCGATGGCTTGTCAACCGGGACGACGGTGACGATCACCCCGCCCAGCACCAGCCGTACCGTGTGAACGCCATCGGCCTTCGCCTGTGCCAGCCGGGCATCGAGCTCATCGCGCGGCAACCACACATCCTCGATATCGGGCTCGATCGATGAGTCGATAGAATGAGCCAGGATCCGACCATCGATTCCGCCCTCCTCCAGAACAAGGCCATGGGAGGCAACCTGTTCGGCAAAGCTACGATAGTGTTCCAGCACCGCCTCTCCCGGCGTCAGGGCCTTCAGGGCAACCACGGTATCGATGCTTTTGAGGAGCGCGGCGGGGAGCCCGGTATCAAGGAGTGCCTTGAGGCACTGCACATGCACCCGATCCGGATACACCTCATCGCGAGCAATCTGCCCGATCTGCTCCTGCGCCACCTCGGTGGTCAGGACGAAAATCGCCTCGGCCAGGGGGATCTTCTCGCCACCCTCATTCTCAATGAAGCCCTGGCTCCAGGCGGACATCAGGTTCCTCAGAAGCTTAGGATGGGCTTTGTCAATGTCCCGCAATACGAACACGGCGTTAGGATTGTCCCTCGCCGACTGCAGCAGAGAGCGGACCTGCGTTCCGCCGACGAGGGGAGCAAAAATATGGGCCAGATCGTCTCTCTGGGTGGCAGCAAGTTCATACACTCCGCCGCCACTCTTAAAGCAGGCGGCAAGGCCCGAAGGCAGCCCGAGATGGTTGCCGTCTCTATTCGGGCCGGTAATGAGGAAAATACCGGGCTTGCGCTGCAGCGGGCTGAGGGCGATGTGCCGGCAGATCTCTGCCGCAAATGCCGTGACTGCGGCCTCTTGGCCGATGAGACGCTTACGGGTCTGGGTGACGAGTGCGCGCATAGCCTCGTCCTGCGTAAAGGAGCGTGTCGACATGAAGTGTGTCTTTCGGGGAAGGAGTGATGGGAGTGCAGCTGGCGCTCCTGTCTTGAACGCCAGCCCTTCGTAGAAGGCGACGATGTCAGGCTTGCCCGGGGCCGAAACGGTCTGGTTCGGCTTTGAGCGAAGCGTAGGTTGTCCTTGTTGGGATTTGTCTCGTCTTGTCCTTCAGCCGTCGGATCCTCTTCCCATCCTTCTTCCTTAGGATTGTAACTTCTGGGATCTTCTCCCACTCTCCACGGAAGACATCAGTGCCAGGATTGATGATGGCGCGTTGCGATCCTCAATGAAGGCATTGGACAAATACTGATTTTTTACCTTGACCGGGCATGATGTGATTCATCGGGCGCGTGGCGTATCAGCCCGTGCCAATGCGATGTTGCAACTGGCATCGCGGGTGCCGCGGCTGAGACATTTCTTGGCCGGGGCACGCCAATCAATCGGTGATAGGACGCTCGCCCTCGCCTGCCCGATACGATCACCAAACATAAGCTGGTAAATGGCCCGCAATTGGTGCCCTGCACTCGGCAACCACAACGCTGTTGGCGGGGAAGCAGGCTATCCAGGGCCTCAATTGCCGTGCTTGCTGGGCTTGAGTCTCAACGGCCTGCCGTCCCATGCTGGCAGCACATCACCACGTCTATGGAAAAGCCGTGAAATTTTCAGGCTAACCGGTGCATTGATAGAAGTTGAACTTCAAAGAATAATCTGGCGCCGCCAGGCAAGAAATTTTTGATAACTAACCTTTTGACAAGAAGTCCGTCGACCTGGAGGATAGCGGCGCCGAACGATCTCTCGTGATATGGGTGTACGGCCTCAGTCCAGGATATACCTTTGACCAAGATTGCGTTGATCTCCGATCTTCATCTTGAGGAGCGCGAGGATCCATCCCCTCTGGGGACGCCAGACGGGATGTTCCAGGTCTATGGCAGCCTCTCGCTTCCCCGTGAGGTCGATGCCAATGTCCTGGTGATCGCCGGCGACACGCATCCCGATCCTGAGATCCGGCACCAAGTGCTCACAAAGATCGAGGGTCAATAGGGTTTGCCTGTCATCCATGTGAATGGCAACCACGACTACTATGGCTGCTCCTTCCCGAATGACGGAGGCGACCTGATCGCGATTGGTGGGATCCGGTTCGCGGTGGCGACGCTCTGGACCTATCTCGATGACATGGGCCGACATGAGGCCGCTCGCTTCCCGGATTTTGTGAAGATCCGGGAAGCGACCGTCGACAAGTGGAACGACCTGCATCTGGCCCAGCTCACGTTCCTGGAGCAGGCTAAGGCTGACGTCATCGTCACCCATCACGCCCCATTTCCTGGGTCGGTCCATCCTGACTTCCGAGGCGATGCTCTCAACGCCTTCTTCGTGAACAACCTCGACCCGCAACGCTTTCCCAGGACCCGACTTTGGATTCATGGGCATGTGCACACCCCGTTCGACTACCTGGTGCCGGCTGGGGATCATGAGATGCCCGTCGTCTGCAATCCCTTGGGCTACCCGATGTCCCGGGTCCGACGGCAGGTCGGGATCAAGGTTGTCGAGATTGGCGTGTAGGTGGCTGTTCCCACGCTGCACGAGGAGGCGCTTGAGAACTCCCTATTGGAAGTCGAGGGCGCCTTCGGCCGCGCGGATGACCTCTTCGATGTGTTCTGACCGCAGGCGGTCGATCGGTGCGGTGCTCCCGGTGTACAGATTGGGCGTGACCAGCCACTCCCACGCCTCCTCTGGGGAGGAAAAATACCCGACGACCCGGTCCAGCCCTTCGATTAGCTGAGACTGATCAAACTGGCGCGCCGGGTAGACGAACTCATTGGCTTCGTTCCGGAAGGCGATGACTGTGGCTTCAGCCCTCCAGTCGTCGAGTGTTGCGACCGAGACGCCAAGCCTCTCTGCCATTGCGGCCGCTCCTAAGAGTTCTGATGCCGCCCAGTCTGTCGAGTCATCATCGACAGTGATCTCCGCCAGGCGCGCCTTGCTCTCCTCAACACTGATCAACCGCCCGAGGCCAGAACCTCGGATCACGTGGACATCTCCGGCATTGCGCGGCGTATCCCGAGAACTGACGCCATATTCCTTTGTTTCGATTGAAGCAGTCATGTCCCCGGACTGTTCTCCAATCTTATAGACGTCACGCCTGATGGATGTTTCGAACCCTGAGATGAGCATCGCCGGCATGCCGATCGCCCGTGGCCCGTCGATATCCGCCGAGGGGGTATCGCCGACGAACAGGATCTCCGCTGGCTGAAGCCCCAGTCGGTCACAAACCAGACGGAAGATGGCTGGATCCGGCTTCACCAGCCCCACCTCGTAGGAGAGGATCACGGCGTCGGGCGTATCCGGCAGGGCGGAGAGAAGCGGTGCTCCATAGGGGAGTGCCAGGTTCGAGCAGATGCCGACGCGCAGGCCTCGCTCCCGCAGAGTTTGCCAGATTTCGGCGATCTCGGGCCGCAGCCGGACAGAGGCACACTCAGCCTGCAGATCCGCTTCAAGTGCAGCCAGGCCGCCCTCCCCGAGTTCATGGCTGACCCTCGCGGCAACCTCCCGCAGACTGAGCGGCCGCGTCAGGACCTCCTCGGCCGTAATCGTCTGCACCCCTCCCTGAAGCACCGCTTGGAACGGCCGTCGCCTGTCGATGATCTCGACCAGGGTTCCAAAGGCATCGAAGCACACAGCACGGATCTTGGTCATCGTGTCTCCAGCGTCCTCAGGAACTCTCGGTCGGCGCGGCACACCTCGCGCTGCTCGAAAAGCACGGGGAGGCGCCTTATGGCCGCTCTGACATCATCCAGGATGCCCTCGGCCTGCTCACGTGTCAGCCCAAACGCCACATAGGATGGAAATGCCGCCTGTGGATCACACTCGGCGCTGAACCCGGGCGCCGGCGCACAGGCATGCCGCTTGCGCCCGAGATAAGGCACCACATCGTACACCGGGGAGAGCGCCCATCCTTCGCCCTGGTTGATCACGGCATGGTTGCGCAGGTGATCATCGGTGTTGTGCAGAAAGGCATTGACGAGCAGCCGGCGAAACATCTGCTCCTCTGGAGTCATGCCCCCAATCGAGCGGGCCACCGCTGCCATGTCCGTGTAGGTTTTCGAGGTGCCGTAGCTGCCGGGCGGCTGCTGCAGGAGCGTGCCCATGCTCAGGTACGAGTAGGGCCTACCATTCTCCGATCGGTCGAAGCGCCGCACGAGCAGGACGGTTTTGCCTGAGAAGCTCAGGAGCCGGCGCTCGGGGACCGGAAGGCCGGCGGCCTCTGCGACATCCAAACAGACGGCCTCGATACGAGGATCGTCGAACTTGTCGCCCCAGGTTGAGAACTTCGCGATCCACTCCCCTTCCCTATCGCGCCATCGGACCTTTGGCCGGGCTCCTCCCACATCAGCACTGACATGCACCAGCAGAGTAAGCTGCTCCTGCGTCGCACTGCCCTCGTCCGCGGCGATCGCGGCATTCATCAGAGCTTCGAGATCAGAGGCCGCCGCGGAGCTCATGGGGCGATCTACGTGTTCCGGATGATAGGTCCTGGGGCCGGCTTGCGCCGATGGTCCAAAGGCAAGGTCTCCGGTTCGAGCCGTTGTGCCGGCTGCCAGCAGTTCCGCCGCACCAAAGGTGGACGCCTCAAAGGCCGCGGACAGTACGGTCCGGCCCCAGCCTTCCGGTCCGGCATCAAGGCAGGCGAGCGGCACCTCTGGAAAGCCGGAGAAGCCACACTGCGCCAAGGGCAGACGAATGGGATCGATCGGCATGGCACCAGCAGACGCAAGATAGCTTTGGGCATAGGTGAAGGTGCCCGGGCGGAGGAACTCCTGCCCTTGGAACGTCAGTTCCCCGGCTGGCACATAGCGGCCGTGCAGATGCTTGAACACGGTGAGGCTATCCAAACGACCGGAGGGGGAGACACGCCACATCGAGAGTTCCGATTAGTTGGTCGACCGCTCTATGGCATCTGCGACCGTGAGCGCTTTGGTGGAGGTCATGGACGCTGCAATCCAACCAGGGCTGTCGACCAAAGTTGCCTTCGCTGCGCTCACGGGTGGATTCCATGTTCGATCTGGCCGAGAAGCCGGAGAATCTGATCCGTCTCACCCTGAGTTATCAGATCCAGAGGTGTGGTCTGCAGAACCTGATTGGGCCGGATCAACCAGGTCACACACCGCTCACCGAAGACCTCTTGCACCCTCTCTATGACAGGGGCGATCTCCGGCCGAGATCCTTTGAGAGACTTGAGCTGCTCGATTTGCCCTTCGAGACGAGCAATGGCTTTGTCCAGCAAGGGATCAATATTCATTGTGGTTTAATCCTTGTGGGCACGGTTGGTTTCGTTTGGTCGCTTGCACTGACTCTGCGCAATCATCCCCTCTGCGAAGGGAAGTATCCTCGATACGACCATCGTATTCATTAATAAACCGGACGTCGGCATCTATAAGGCTTAGAATCCCGATCAAACTTGTTGGGCGGTATATAGACTCCCTGCGCTGCAGTGCGAAGGAATCTCAGGAGTTCGAGTTGCCCGCCATGGCATAACCAGTCAGCCTCCGCGCCTTCGACTTTGGCCGACGAGATCGTCGCAAACTCCCCGCGTCACTCATGTCAACCCTCGTACCTATCCCTAAGTTCGTAGCCACGTCGGCGCTTTCGCTGGAGCCAAGTCTCAAGAGCTTCCACGGCCATTGATTGGGTTTCGTAAAGCTCAATCCGCCTCTGACCAGGCCGGCCGATGCGGCCCCATTCGCGAATCAAGGAAGCATCACCAAACAGGCTGGTCTCGATAGACAGCACATAGTAACGGGCCATGTTGCAGGTGGGATCACACCTGTCGAGCACCAGGTACTGGATTGTGTCGTCGGACATGCCTCCATGTTGCGAAAGACCTGAGGCGAGGTCTAATCAAAGCTATGAATCCATTGCGCTGCAACGATTCACAACAGTGATGTACCTTGCTGGGTCCCCCTCTTCGCGGCATACGAAAGTTCGTCTTACCTCACAGAGACCCTACCCTCCCCCATCGCTTTCTCCTGCATGACGAACCTTGCTGACGGCTGCCGTCATCACGGGCTCAACTCGACTTGTCCAGCCGATCTGCAGTCGAAACCGGGAGACAGTTTCGCTGACAGGTGGAGAGCCCACACGATGATCATGGGGCCTCGAGGATTGCTCACGATCCTAGGCCATTCTGCGCCTCCTCATGGCCAGAAGCTCGACGGCGAGGTCGATCTTGCCGGTTTTGACCATGCGGGCGAGCGCGCGGAAGTAGCCGCCCGGGTTCTTGATCCGGCTCTCGCCGCCGTTCTTGGCTACATCGTCCTCGTAGAGCTGCAGGGTGTAGATCACGGCGATCGCCGCCCGGACGGTGCCGATCTCCTCCACGGCCTCGGCCCAGGCGCTCTCATGTGCCCCGAGGGAAGCCCGCA
>NZ_JAGPUP010000462.1:0-18505 GCF_018069605.1 Microvirga sp. HBU67558
CTGACGCGGCCCTTCGGGTCCACGGTGAACGATGCGCCGGCCAAGAGAGGGAGCATCGGATCCGATCCCAAAAGTGGGTCCACTCTTGGGTCCGATGCTCTAGCGGCTCGACGCCTGGCCGACGGCCGGGCCCGAAGCCCGCTCCGGGTGGAAGTCGGACCCAGGCCCGCCCGAGCGGGGCGCGAGCAGGTCCGGGGTGGTCGTCGTGGCATTGCGCTTGAGGTCGAACTGGCCGGTCTTCCGGAAGCGCAGGAGATAGCTCGGCACGATCGCCTCGATGGTGGTGGGCGCAAGACCGAGGCCCTGGAGCGTGCGGCCCTCGCGGACGGCATCGTCCGAAACCACGTTGTCGGACTCGAGCAGGATCGCCTGGTCGCGGGTGGTCACGAGCTCGTTCGGGATCAGGCCGAGGGTCGCCCAGTCGAGCGTACCGAGGACGCTGCCCATGGTCCTGGCTAGGTTGCCCGGCAGGGCCACGATGGCGCGCTTGCGTTCGGTGACCTCGAAGACGAGTTCCATCATCTGGCGCATGGTGCGGATCTCGGGGCCGCCGAGCTCGTAGACGCGCCCGCCCGGCACGGCACCGTCCACGGCCCGCAGGACGGCCTCGGCCACGTCGCCGGCATAGACCGGCTGGAAGCGGGTCTCGGCCCCCGGCAGAGGCAGCACGGGGAGCATGCGGGCGAGCGTGGCGAAGCGGTTGAAGGAGCTGTCGCCGGGTCCGAACATCAGCGAGGGGCGCAGGATCACCGCATCCGGCCGCTCCGCCAGCAGGGCAGCCTCGCCCTCGGCCTTCGTGCGGGCATAGGCCGATTCGGAATTCGCCTCGGCTCCGATCGCCGACACATGGGTGAAGGACACGGCCTTGCGGGCGAGCCGCGCGATCATGGCGGGCGCCTGGGCCTGGAGCGCGTCGAAGCGCTGGCGGCCGGTTTCCTGCAGGATGCCCACCAGATTGACCACATGGTCCGCCCGCGCCACCGCGTGGGCCACCGAATTCTCGTTGCGCAGATTGGCGTGGATCGGATGGATCTGCCCTACCTTGCCCAGAGGCAGGAAGTTCGCGAGGTTCGGCTGGCGGGTCGGCACGAGGACGCGATAACCGCGCTCGGCCAGGCGGCTCACCACGTAGCGGCCGAGAAAGCCCGATCCGCCGAACACGGTGACGGTTTGCTGCTCAGGCGTGCGAAGGGCACCGATCATGAAACTCTCCTGCCCGGCGAAGGGCTTGCATGGAGCTTGGGTGTGGACGTCAGAATGTCTCTAGTCAAACGCCGCTTCCCTGTGAAGAGGTGCATGGGAAGAAAGCGCATCGGTCGCATTTTCAGTGATTGACGTGCCGCCAGAAGCACCGTAAACGAAGCCTCGCCGACGAGGCATGCCCAGGTGGCGGAATTGGTAGACGCACTGCTTTCAGGTAGCAGCGGGTAACACCGTGGAGGTTCGAGTCCTCTCCTGGGCACCATCCCTCTCTCGAGGGTTCGATCCGCGAAACGAGGCGGATTCATCTTCTCCGAAAAAGTAAATCGCCCCGACGGGCGCCCGCCGTGTCCAGGGCCCTTGTCTCTGTCCCGTCCGTCGGCTCACCTCACCGTTCCAGGATCGGCCGGATCTCCTGAAGGTTTTCGATCGTGTGCTCCAGGTGACGCCGGAGCATCTCCGAGGCGTCGGCGTTCCGGCCGCGTTCCAGGAGGTCGAGAATCTGAAGGTGCTCCTCGCATTGCCGGCGATAGCGCTTGCGGTCGATCATCGACCGGTAGGAGAGCAGGCGGCGGACGCGGTTGATGCGGCGCACGGCCTCCAGGAAGAACGGATTGCCGGAGGCTCCGATGATCGCCTCGTGAAACCTGACGCCGCGCTCGTGAAGGGCGTCCGCCGTGTCGGTCTCGATGGCGCCGTCGAGAAGCCGCAGCTCCGCCTCGCGGCAGCGGGCTGCGATCTCGGGATCGAGACGGTAGCCCGGCTCCAGCAGCGCGGCGGGTTCGAGGGCGAGGCGGACCCGGTAGGTCTGCTCCAGGCTCTCCGGCGTGGTCAGCATCGGCGAGAACGACCAGCCGTAGCCGGGGCGGCGCTCGGCCCAGCCTTCCTGGGCGATCCGGCTCAAGACCGCGTTCAGCTGCGCCTTCGTGGCCCCATAGGCGTCCTTGAGATAGGCCTCGGAGGCAGGATCGGGCAGGCGGCCGTGAAGGTGGTCCTCGGCGATCCTGAAATAGACGTCTGAGGCCTCGTCCCTGGGCGCCAGACCGAGGGTCTCCGGCGATGCATCCTTGGCGCTCGAGACGAAATATCCGCGGTTGCGTTCGTGGAGGAGGACCCCCTTGGCGGCCAGCAGCTGCAGGGCCTGGCCGACGGGGAAGCGGGAGACGTTGAACCGCTCCGCCAGCCCCTGGGCCGTGAGATGCGTCCCGACCGCCAGCCCGCCGTCCCGGATATGGTCGAGGATCTGAGCGGCGAGCCCCTCGGTCAATTCGCGCTTTCCGTTGACCGCACGCTCATCGGCTGCACTCATGACCACATCCTCGGACGCACTCGTTTCGATGGTTCGACCCTCGTTTACCCGAAGTGTCGCGGTCAGGGTACTCTCGCCATCGCTCCGTCGTGCGCCGAAGGGCCGACTCTCGGCCGGGAAGGGGAGCCCTGCACGGGCTCCCCGGGGTCTTGGTGCTTACGACTTCACGAGACCGATCGACTTCAGGACGTCGCCGACGCGAGCCTGCTCTTCCTTGAGGAAAGTCTCGAAAGGCGCCCCCGCCAGGTAGAAATCCTCCCAGCCGCGGGCTTTCAGGATCTCGGCCCATTCCTTCGACTTGACGAGCTTGTCGATCGTCTCCGCATGGGCCTTCTTCTGGTCGGCCGTGATGGCGGGCGGCGCCATGATGGCGCGCCAGTTCACGACCTCCACGTCCATGCCCTGCTCCTTCAGGGTGGGAACGTCGGCGCCGGCGAGCCGCTTGCCGGACGAGATCGCGAGCGCCCGCAGCTTGCCGGCCTTGATCTGGCTCTCGAACTCGCCGTAGCCGGACACGCCGGCCGTCACCCGGCCGCCGAGCATGGCGGCCAGCGCCTCGCCGCCGCCCGAGAAGGCGATGTAGTTGACCTTCGAGGGCTCCGAGCCTGCCGCCTTCGTGAACAGCGCTGCGAGAATATGGTCCGCGCCGCCCGCCGATCCGCCGGCCCAGGTCACCTTGGCCGGATCCGCCTTCACGGCCTCGGCCAGCTCCTTGACCGACTTGATGGGCGAATTCGCCGGCACCACGATCACCAGCGGATCGCCCGTGAGGCGCGCGATCGGCGTGACCTGGTCCAGGTTCACCGGCGCCTTGTTGCTCAGGATCGCCCCGATCATGGTGATGCCGTTGACCATGAGCTGGCTCGGATCGCCCTTGGCGGTGTTGACGAACTGGGCAAGCCCGATGGTGCCGCCGGCGCCCGTCACGTTCGTGACCTGGACACTCTTGGCGAGGCCCGTCTGGGTGAGCACCTGCTGGATCGAGCGCGCGGCCGAGTCCCAGCCGCCGCCGGGTCCGGCCGGGGCCATGATCTTGAGTTCCTGCTGGGCGAAGGCCGATGACGCGACGAGCGTCAGGGCGGCGAATGCAACGCCGCGGATCGTCTTGGTGAAGTGGCTCACGAGTTCCTCCCTTTAAGGTTGCGTGAGGGGTGACCGCGAAGCGGGGTTGCCGCTCAGGGTCTGGTGGTCGGCGAAGCCTCTCGCCGGGTGTTTTCACCGGTGTCGGTGAAGTCGGGGGCGGGCGTCTCGCGGCTTGTGGCCTCCGCGTTGACGACCCGCTGCAGGATGAGCGGGATGATGCCGCCGCCGCGCAGGATCTCGACCTCGAGACCGGTCTCGATGGCGGCCGTGGCGATGAAGGTCTCGCTCGCGCCCGACGCGCGCCGGATCGTGACCGCCACGGAGCCGCGCGGGCTGAGCGTTGCTGCGTCGGCTTCGATGAGGATCCGGTCGTTCGGGCGCAGATGCAGGGTATTCGGATGCCGGTCCTCCGGGAGCCGCAGGGGGAGGACGCCCATGCCGATCAGGTTCGACCGGTGGATGCGCTCGAAGCTTGAGGCCAGCACCGCGCGGGCGCCGAGCAGCGCCACGCCCTTCGCTGCCCAGTCGCGGGACGAGCCCATGCCGTAACGCTCGCCGGCCACCACCACCACGGAGTCGCCCTCCCGAGCATAGCGCTCGGCCGCCCGATAGAGCGGCAGGTGATCGCCGGATCCGGCGTGGATCGTGAAGCCCGGGGCGATCTGTTCATCGAGCAGATTGCGCACGTTCTTGTTGGTGAACAGGCCGCGCACCATGGCTTCCCAATTGCCGCGGCGGGAGGCGAAGACGTTCAGGTCGCGGCGGTTCTCACCGCGCTCGACGAGATATTCCGCAGTCTCGCCCGTTGGTGGAATCTGACCGGCCGGGGAGATGTGGTCCGTGGTGATGTCATCGCCGAGCACGAGCAGCGGATGGGCCGCATAGGTGCCGAGCAGCGTGCCCTTGCCGAAGCCTGCGAAGGGCGGACGGCGGATATAGGTCGAGCCCTCGTTCCACGGGAAGAGGGGCGTGGCGGGCGCGTCGAGCACCCGCCACGCCTCGCTCGCCTCCGCCTCATCGTACGACATCTCGTAATCGGCGGCATCGATGGCTTTGCTGAGCGCCACATCGATCTCGTCGCCCGTCGGCCAGAGATCGGCGAGACGAATGTCCTCGCCCGCTGGCGAGCGGCCGATGGGATCGTTGAGGATGTCGCGGTTGACGTCGCCCGCGAGAGCGAAAGCGACGACCAATGGTGGCGAGGCCAGGAATCCGGCGTCGAGCTGAGGATGTACGCGGCCCGGGAAGTTGCGGTTGCCCGACAGAACCGCGACGGGGAGTATGCCGCGCTCCGCCATCGCCTGTTCGATGACCGCCGGCAGGGGACCGGAATTGCCGATGCAGGTGGTGCAGCCATAGCCGACGATGCCGAAGCCGATCGCCGCCAAATCGTCCAGGAGACCGGCGCGGCGCAGATAGCGCTCGGCGGTCGGCGAGCCCGGCGCCAGCGAAGTCTTCACCCAGGCCGGCGGCATGAGGCCGAAGGCGCGTGCCTTGCGGGCCACGAGGCCTGCGGCCACCAGGAGGCGCGGATCGGACGTGTTGGTGCAACTCGTGATCGCCGCAATCGCCAGGGAGCCGTCTCCAAGCTCGCCCTCCGCGACCGGACGGCCAGCAAGCATCGGGGCGAGGGCCCCGACCGTCGCGCCGGCCGGAATGCGGTCCTGGGGCCGGCGCGGTCCGGCGAGGCTGACCTCGACCTCGCCGAGATCGATATCGATGGTGTCGGTGAAGCGCGGCGACGCGTCGGGATCGAACCACAATCCCTGCCGCTTGGCATATTGCTCCACGAGGTGAACATGATCGGCGCTGCGGCCCGTCTCGCTCAGGTAGCGCAGCGTCTGGGCGTCGATGGGAAAGAAGCCGGAATTGGCGCCGAACTCCGGGGTCATGTTGGCCACGACCGCGCGGTCGCCGGCGGACAAGGTCGACACGCCCGGCCCGTAGAATTCGACGAAGCGGTCGGCCAGATCGATGCGCCGCAGGCGCTCGGTGACGGTCAGCGCGAGGTCGGTCGCGAGCACGCCCTGCTTGAGGCGGCCGGTGAGGCGCACGCCGACGATGTCCGGCACGCGGATCATCACGGGCATGCCGAAGAACACGCTCTCCGCCTCCAGGCCGCCCACGCCCCAGCCGAGCACGCCGATGCCGTTGATCATGGGCGTGTGGCTGTCGGTGCCGATCAGGGTGTCGGGCATGGCCCAGGCCACGCCGTCGCGCTCGGCCGTCGTGACCACGTTCGCCAGTCGCTCCAGGTTGAGCGTGTGCATGATGCCGGTGCCCGGCGGATGGACGCGGAAGCCGGTCAGGGTGCGGGCGGCCCATTTCATGAAGCGGTAGCGCTCGGCATTGCGCCCGTATTCGCGCTCCATGTTGCGCCGGAGGGCGTCGGGTGAGCCGAACACGTCGACGCCCAGCGAATGGTCGGTCGACACGTCCACCGGCAGCACGGGATTGAGCCGGCCCGGATCATGCCCGGCCTCGGCGAGCGAGGCGCGCATGCCGGCGATGTCCACGAGGGCCGGGCCGCAGGTGGTGTCGTGCATCATGACCCGGCCGGGCAGGAACGGGATCTCCGCCTCGCTGCGTCCGGTCCGGAGCCAGGTCAGGATCGCGTCCCTGGCCCGCGGAGCGTCCTCGCCCGCGTTGCGCAGGACGTTCTCCAGCAGGATGCGAAGTATGTGCGGCAGCCGTTCGAGTTGGCCTCCGGCGGCCTCGGGAAGGCCGACGATCCGATGCGGCCGTCCGTCGACGGCGAAGCTCGTGACGAGGGGTCCAAAGGGTCTTGGTGTCGGCTCATCGGACATGAACTGACAATTGCATAATGAATCCGATAAATGCAAATAAAATCTGCATTTCAAGACGCGATTATGCTATTGTCAAAAAGGCTCCTCAAGTGTCTGACATCCCGCTGCCCTATCGGAAGGGACAGCCGCATGAAGGCGCTTCTGCCATCCACCCGCGGCCATTCCGGCGTCCTGCCCGGCCTCTCATGGGCCATTCAAACGAAAGCCGCGGATCGCAGCGCGACCGCGGCTTTTGGAATTTCCTGACGAGCCTGGGTTCAGGTCCGCCGGCCGAGCACCATGTAGGCCGCCGCCGTCCACGAGAAGGTGTCGCCGCCCAGGCCTTCGCCCGTCGTCGGATCGAAATACTCGCAGAAACCCGCATTCTCGATCGCCCGGACGGTCGTCCGCTCGATCCGGCGGGCGAGATCCTCGGCCCCGTTCAGGCGCAGGCCGTCGCAGATGAGCCAGTTGACGACCGCCCAGACCGGACCGCGCCAGTAGCGCTTCGGTTCGAAGGCGGGCGAGAAGGCGGGCGTCGAGGGCACGCCGACCACCATGCCGTCGAGCCAGCGTTCGATCTCCGCCGTAGCGGCGTCCCGCTGAGCCGCATCGAGCTCGAGGGCCACGAGCGGGATGAAAGCGGCCTGGGTCGGCTCCTCGATGTCCCGCCCCGCAATCAGGTCGAGATCGACGAAGCGTGACAGTGCCGGACGCCACCGGCCGGCGAGGCCGTCGCACAGCCTGGCGTGCATGCGCGCGAGTTCCGCCTTCTCGTCGTCCGTTCCGAGGCTCTCGGCGAGATAGATCAGGTCGGCGGTCGCCCGCGCCAGGATCGCGGTCATCTGCACGTCCGCCACCTTGAAGGGAGCGGCCGCCCATTGCCGCGCCGGGTCCCAGCCGCAATCGCGGTAGGTGTCGACCAAGTGGATGAAGCGCTGATAATCTTCGTCGCGTGGCCGCATGGAGGCGTCCACATGGCCCGTGTCCTTGCGGCGGATCGCTGTCGTGGTGGTGGTCGGCACGCGGGCCAGCGCCTGATCCCAGGCCGGCGAGTTGTCGCTGCCGCTCTCCCAGGGATGCAGGATCGACACGAGGCCGAGGCCGTCCGGATCGCGCGCGGACAACCACCAGCGGTGCGAGCGCAGGGCGGCCTGGAACAGCACCGTCGTGCGCTCCGCCGCGCCGGCCGTGCCGCTCGCGAGAGCGGCCTCGTGCACATGGCGCAGGGCCATGCCGAAGACCGGCGGCTGCGTGATGCCCGACGTCGGGACGCGATGCCGCGTGCCCCACACGTCGGGGCCCGGGAAATAGGTGTCGCTCGGCGCATGGAAAACGATATGCGGGATCATGCCGTCGTCCCACTGGCCTTCGACCAGGCGCTCCAGCTCGCGATAGGCGCGGGCGACGTCGAAGACCGCAAATCCCATGGCGACGAAAGCGGAGTCCCAGTTCCACTGGAACGGATAGAGCCGGTCGGTCGGCACCGTGTAGCCGCCGCGATCGTTGCGCGCGAGAATGGCGCGCGCCGCCTCTTCCTTCGGAAGCGTGTTCATCTCAAATGTCCTTCAGGTCGGAAAGTCAGGTCCGGGCGAGGGCGCGTCCGGTGGTGCTGTCGATCCAGGTCACGCGGGCCGGATCGACGGTGAGGCCGACGCGCTCGCCCGCGTTCACTTTGGCCGTCGGCGGCGCGACGATGCGGGCGAGCTGGCCGTCGATGGCGCCGGTCAGGAGCAGGTGCGAGCCCATCGGCTCCACGACGCGCACGTCGAAGGGAAGGCCGGAACCGTTGGGGCTCAGGCTCGCATCCTCGCCGCGCAGGCCGAGCTCCAGGTTCTCGGCCGTGGTCGGGCAGGGCAGGGCCGCATCGCCGATCCGCGCCGTGCCCTGGCTGCACCGGACCTTGATGAAGTTCATGGGCGGCGAACCGATGAAGCCGCCGACGAAGCGAGTGGCCGGCGTGGCGTAGATCTCGAGCGGCGCGCCGATCTGGTCGATCTTGCCGCCGTACATCACGGCGATGCGGTCGGCGAGACCCATGGCCTCGGTTTGATCGTGCGTCACGTAGATCGTCGTGGTGCCGGCCTCGCGCAGGACCGCCTTCAATTCCGTGCGCATCTCGAGGCGCAGGAGCGCGTCGAGATTGGAGAGCGGCTCGTCCATGAGCAGCACGGCGGGCTCGACGGCGAGCGCCCGGGCCACCGCCACGCGCTGGCGCTGGCCGCCCGAGAGTTTTGCCGGATAGCGGTCGAGATAGTTCTCGATGTGGAGCAGGGCCGCCGCGCGCTCGACCTTGCGCTTCACGTCCGCCTGCGAGGCCTTCTGCATGCGCAGCCCGAAGGCGACGTTCTCGAACACGGTCATGTGCGGGAAGACCGCGTAGTTCTGGAACACCATCGCGAGACCGCGCTTGCGGGGGCTCAGGTTGCTCACGTCCTGGCCGCCGATGACGACGCGGCCGGAGGTCTGGGTCTCGAGACCGGCGATGATGCGGAGCAACGTGGTCTTGCCGCAGCCCGAGGGGCCGAGGAGCGCCACGAACTCGCCGTCGTTGACGGTGAGCGAGACCTCCTGCAGGGCGCGGAAGGAGCCGAATTCCTTGACGACGCGGTCGATGACGATGTCAGCCATGATGGGATCCGTTACTTGCTCGCAATGCCCCACACCGCGAAGAGGTATCGTCTCACGGCGAAGATGAAGAGCACGGAGGGGATGATGAGGATGAAGCCGCCGGCGAAGCGGTAGTGAAGCGGGCTCTCGGCGAGGATTCGCAGCAGATAGGCGGTCAGCGTCCGCTCGCGCACGGTGAGGATCGAGGCCGCGAACACCTCGTTCCACGAGATCACGAAGGCGAAGATCGCGGTCGCGGCGAGGCCCGGCAGGGCGAGCGGCAGCACCACCTTCATGAAGGCCTGGAAGCGCGTGCAACCGAACACCCAAGCGGCTTCCTCGTATTCGCGTGGAATGCCCATGAACAGGCTCTGCGTGACGAGCGCCGCGAAGGGCAGGGCCAGAACCGTGTGGATCAGCGACACGCCAAAGGGCGTGTCGTAGAGCCCGATCCGGATGAACGAGACGGTGAGCGGCAGCGCCAGGATGGCGAGCGGGAAGGCGCGGGTGAGGAGGACGAGCAGGCGATAGGCGTTCTGCCCGCGGAAGGTGTAGCGCGCCAGCGCGTAGCCGGCCGGGGCGCCGAGCGCGATGGAGAACACCACCGTCAGGCCGGCCGCGATGAGCGAGTTGACAAGGGCGTTGAACACGCCCTCGATGGCGAGAAACTGGCTCATGGCCGCGAAGGACAGGTCCGAGGGCCAGATCGATTTCGGCCAGCGGAACACGCCGAGCCGCCCCCCGAAGGCGCCGAGCGCCACCAGATAGATCGGCACCAGCACCCAGGCGATGAGCACCGCGAGGCCGGTCCACAGCAGCAGGCGCCGGGCGGAGGGAAGGGCCATGCCGCGGCTCGTCGCGGCGGGTTTCGTTTCGACGGCGCTGGCTGTCATGGGAGCTGCTCCGGACGCGTTCTCAGGGCGCGCAGGTAGACGGCGGTCGCGGCGAGCGAGATCGCCATGATGAGCACCGCATAGGCGGCCGCGACGCCGTAATTCTGGTTGTCGTTCTGCCAGACATAGGCTTCGCCGGCGAGAACCGGGAAATTGCGCCCGCCGAGCGCATAGACGACGGCGAAGACCTCGAAGGCGAGCACCGTGCGCAGGATCAGGGCCGATTGCAGGCTGGGCTTCAGGAGCGGCAGGGTGATCCGGGTGAAGCGCGTCCACGGCTTGGCGCCGAAGATCTCGGCGGCTTCCGCGAATTCTTTTGGGATCAGCTGCAGGCCGGCGATCAGAATCACCAGCACGATGGCGGTGGCGCGCCAGAGCTCCGCCAGCACGATGGCGAAGAACAGGGCGACCGGCGTCTCCTGCGAAAGCCATCCGGTGGGTCCCTGGATGAGGCCGAGCGCGTAGAGCGCGGAGTTCAGGTAGCCGGTGTTCTGCAGCAGGGCGAGCCAGGCAAGGCCCGCCGCGAGATCCGAGATGCCGAGCGGAATGGTGAGCACCCACAGGACCAGGTCGCGGCCCTTGTCGAGCTTCGTCACCATGGTGGCCATGCCGAGCGCCAGCACCACCTGGAGCGGCACGACCACGAGGGTGAGCAGGAAGGTGTTCTTGACGGCGAGCGCGAAGTTCAGGTCGCCCGCCATGCGCCGGTAGTTCTCCAGCGACAGGCCTTCGCCGGCGGAGAACGACAGCCAGATCGTCTGCACGAGCGGCACCAGGAACAGCGCCGCGAGAAAGACGACCGAGGGCGCGATCAGCGCATAGGGAATCCAGGATGGGCGCGCAGGCATGAAGCCGCTCCACGGGCAGAAGATGGGGCCCGGCGAAGCGTGCTCCGCCGGGCTCGATCGATGGGGTTACTGAACCGAGCAGGCACCCTGGCTCGGCTTGTCCGGGGCCCAGCACGGTGCGCCGGTGTCCTTCATGAGCGCGTCGAGCACTTTCGCCTGGGCTTCGAGCACATCCTTGACAGGCTCGTTGCGCAGCACGATGCGCTGGAAGGAATCCATGTAGACCTTGTTGAACTCCCCGCCCTTGGCGCCGAGGCCGACGGGCAGGAGCGACACGAGCGCGTCCTTCGCGTTCTGCGTGGCCGCGACCGCGCCGGCGAGCGCCTTGATGCCCGGCGCGAGATCCGTCGGAAGCTCCGCCTTCACGACCGGGAAGAAGCCCACTTCGGCGGCGGTCGCCAACTGGGTCTGCGGCTTGGTCAGATGCTCGATCACCGCTACGGCGCCGGCCCGGTTCGGGGCGTCCTTGGGGATGGCGAGGCCGGCGATCACCGGCATGTAGCCGCGCCCCTTCGGACCGGCCGGCGCCGGGAAGGCGACGAACTGGTCGGGCTGCAGGGTGAGGGCTTCCTTCACGCGGGCGATGTGATCCCAGGCGATCCACACCTCGCCGGAGAGCAGCGGCTCCTGCATGAAGTTGTAGTTGGTGGAATTGGGGTTCGACACTGCCCACAACTCCTTCAGGGCGTTCCAGCCGGCTTCGGCGTCGGCCGACTTGAAGGTCGTGACCACGCCGCCGGTGAAGGACGGGTAGAAATAGCCCTGGAAGAACCGCGGCAGCAGGCCGGTCGGGCCGGCCGGGAAGCCGAGGCGGCGCTGGCCGGTCTTGTCGGCGATGGTCTTGCCCCATTGCTGCAGCTGCGCATAGGTGAGGCTGTTCACGTCCGTGCCTGCCGGCAGGTATTGCAGCGCCTGCTTGTTGGCCACCATCACGTAGGTGGCCTGTATCCACGGGATGTATTGCTGCTGGCCGGTGCCGAGCTTGCCGAGATCCATCAGGCTTGCCGGAATGCCGCGGTCGGTCAGCTTCGCCGCGACGTCGTCGACGGGCTGGAGATCGGCCGGCACGTGCGGCTGCAATTCGCCGTGCAGCGCCCCGACGACGC
The DNA here is from genome assembly GCF_018069605.1 of Microvirga sp. HBU67558. Taxonomy (NCBI): domain Bacteria; kingdom Pseudomonadati; phylum Pseudomonadota; class Alphaproteobacteria; order Hyphomicrobiales; family Methylobacteriaceae; genus Microvirga; species Microvirga sp. HBU67558. Next base: position 11,836 of record NZ_JAGPUP010000462.1, read on the forward strand.
TCGCGGTGCGCTTGCCGGCCTGCGTTTCCGCCTTCATGCGCACCGCGAAGGCCGGCGGCTCGTCGACCACGTAGGTGACCTTGCCGGGAATGCCCTTCAGCAGGACCTCGCGGACCTTCGTCGCCTCCTCGATGGGACGAAGCTGGGTCGAGTAAAAGATCGTTTCCTGCGCGTGAGCGACGGTCAGCCCTCCAAACAGGGCCGCCGCGGCGGCAATGGCGCGCAGCGATACCGGATGCGTCATGTCCTTCCTCCATCGGTCCCTTCTCGGTGCCGCTCGATCCGGGTCCGGAAGATCGAGGGCATCAAACTCAGTTCGCCGGTCCGTGGGTGGCCCTCGGAACCTGCCGAACCGGCAGAATGGTCTGCAACTCGCGGGCCTCGCGGCCGCCGAGCCTTGCAAGCAGCATCTCGGCCAGCTGCCGGCCCACGTCGGGCGCGGCGATCTCCATGCTCGAGAGCGGCGGATCGGTGAATGCCGCCGACGGCAGATTGTCGTGCCCGATCACGGCGATCTCGCGCCCGGCCGCGAGCCCGCGCTCCTTGAGAGCGCTCAGGGCGCCGATCGCCATGCTGTCGGTAGCGCACAGAAGCGCGGTGGGCGGCGCGCTCTGCTGGAGCAGCCATTGCGCGGCCTCGTAGCCGCCGGCCTCTGTCGGCTGGGCGGTGTATTCGAGCCGGTCCGCTGAGCCGATATCGGCGAGGGCCGCGAGCCAACCCTGGCGGCGCAGATGGGCGAAGGTCAGATCCTGCGGGGCCGCGAGATGGGCGATCCGGCGATGACCCAGGGCGGCGAGCGCGCGGGCTGCGTCCCGGAAGCCGGCCTCGCCGTCGCCGTCGATGAAGGCATGCTCGTCGGGGCGGGCCGTGCGGCCATGGGTCACGAACGGGATGCCGCGTTCCTTCAGAAAGGCCACGCGCTCGTCCTCGAGCCGCGTACGCACCACGATCACCGCGTCGGCGCGGCGTCCGTCGAGAAGCCGCCGGTAGGTGTCCATCTCACCGGCGCGGCCGGCGGTCGGCAGCAGCATCAGGTCGAGCCCCTCCTCGGCGAGCCGCTGCCCGCAGGCCGCCAGCATGTTGAGGAAGATCGGAGGTCCGAACCGGCCCGGCTCCGTCGGCAGGGTCACGGCCACTGCCTCGGCCTTGCGGCGCCGCAGGCTGCGGGCGGCCGGATTCGGCCGGTAGTTCATCGCTCGCGCGGCCGCCTGGACGCGCTCGCGCGTCGCCGGCGCCACGTCGGCATAACCGTCGAGGGCTCGCGAAACCGTCGTGATCGACAGGCCGAGCGATTGCGCGAGAAGCTTCAGATTGGACACGGGGTTCACAATCTCCTGATGCCTCTAACTAGATCTCCAAAACGTTTTGGGAAGTCAATAATCCCGGTCTCAGCCCTTGGTATAATGTTCGGAACGTAAGGGCAGCGTCCCGTCCGAAACTCCGGACGGGGCTGCTTCAACATCCATGGCGACAGCCCGATCGGCGGGCATCTCAGGCGGGATCGCCGCTTTCGTCGACCGGCCGTTCTTCGGCAAGGGCTCCTGCTCGGTGCAGTTCGTCAATGAGGACGGCGGCGCGATGTTCAAGGTCTTCGTCGGACGTAACGAGGATCGCAGCCTGAAGGGAGACCAATCCGCCCGAGTCACAGGGCTTCGCGAGCGACATCGCCAGGGCGTCGGCCCCCCTCAACCGGAGACGACGCCGAGCATCGGGATCGGACGTGGTGTTCACTTTTGGTTCCGATGCGCTAGGGTATGACCGGGATAGCGAGAACTGGAGGATGCGGGATGGCGAAGGATCCGATTCTGCCTGTCGACGACGAGGCCCGCACCCTCGCCAAGAAGCTCATGCGGACCGCCCGCTCCGGCGCGCTCGCCACCAACGATCCCGACACCGGCATGCCGTTCGCCAGCCTCGCCCAGGTGGGAACGGATCTGGACGGCGCGCCCGTCATTCTCACCTCGCAGCTCTCGCTGCATACGAGGCTGATGGAGGCCGATCCGCGCTGCTCCCTGCTCCTGTCCTCCATCGGCAAGGGTGACCCGCTGGCACATCCGCGCCTGACCCTGCAGGCGACGGCCGAGCGGCTCGACCGGGAGACGGACGAGGCGAAAAGCATCCGCCGCCGCTATCTGCTGCAGCATCCGAAGGCCGAACTCTACGTCGACTTCCCGGATTTCAGCTTCTGGCGCCTCAAGGTGGCGTCCGGCAGCCTCAATGGCGGCTTCGGCCGGGCCTACCGCATGACGGCCGAGGATCTCCTCACCGACATGGCCGAGTTCTTCGATTTCTACGACTTCGAAGCCGAGGCGGTCGCGCACATGAACGGGGAGCACGGCGATGCGGTCGCGCTCTACGCCACGCAGCTCTGCGGCGCCCGCGAGGGGGCCTGGCACCTGATCGGGATCGACCCGGAGGGCCTTCAGCTGGCCCTGGGCGACGAGATCCTGCGCCTGTCATTCCCAAGGCCCCTGACGGGCCCGCACGAGGTCCGCCCCATGCTCATCCGCCTCGCGAACGAGGCCCGCAGCCGCATCGCCTAGGCCGCCTCGGCCCGGACCGGTGAGACACCGTGGGGCTTGCCATGCCCTGCCCGGGCCCGCATCAAGGAACGGGACCACGCATCATCGCCCGCACGGTCCACCGATCCACGATGCCCAGGCCGACGATGCGACCGATCCCCCTTCCGTCCCGCGCTCGATCCATCTTCGCCGCCACGGCCGATGCGGGGTCGCGCTTCGCGCGCAACGACGGCCTCGCCATGGCGAGCCATGTGGCGCTCTCCCTGGTCATAGCGCTGTTTCCGTTCCTGATCTGCGTCGCCGCGCTGGCAGCCTTCCTCGGGGCCGGGAGGATCTCGACCCATATCGTTCATCTGCTTTTCGACTTCTGGCCCGAAGGGGTCGCCGGACCCCTGGCCCGGGAGGCCGACAAGGTTCTGATCCCGCGCCGGAACGTCCTGACAATCAGCATCGTCCTGACCCTGCTCGTCGCCACCAACGGGGTCGAGAGCCTGCGGGTCGCCCTGTGCCGGGCCTACGGGGTCGAGCGGTTCCGGCCGTGGTGGCAGGCGCGCCTCATCGGGATCGGCTTCATCCTGATCGGCGCGGGCGCGCTCGTCGCCTCTTCGGTCCTGGTCGTCCTGTGGCCGTCGATCTGGCGGTGGGCCTTGTCCTACATGCCGGATCTCAGAGGGCTCGGCCCGACCTACGACGTGGTGCGCTACGGCCTGGCGTCGTTCATCCTGGTGGCGGGCCTCGCCGCGACCCATCTCTGGCTGCCCGACACCCGGCCGCAGTCGCGGGACGTGGTGCCGGGCATTGCGGCCACCCTGGTCCTGTGGCTCGTCGGAGCGAGCCTGTACGGCGAGTTTCTCGCCACCATGACCCATCTGAAAGCCACTTATGCGGGTCTGGCGGGCATCCTGACCGCGCTGATCTTCCTCCAGATCTCGGCGGCGATCTTCATCTTCGGGGCCGAGCTCAACGCGGCGCTGCGCCGCCGGAGGACATGCGGTGAGGGGGCGCGCAAACCGGTGTCCGCATCCCAGGACGGAGAGCCGCTGTCCGTCGCGTCGCTCTAAAGCCTCGGACCCGAAAGTGGACTTGCGCTTTTGGGATCCATCCGATGCTTTCGTCTTGAATGAGAGCATCGGTCAGAACGGACCCGAAGGGCCGCGTCAGCGAAAACCGGATCCACTTTCCGCTGACGCGGCTCTCTGGGTCCGTCCGATGCTCTAGGAGCTCACGCCTTCATCCCGCTTTCGCTCGCAGTCCCGCTTCGGGGTCTGCTGAGGAGCCTGCTGCTGCTGGGCGATGGTCGTCTCGTCGCGGGAGATATCCGCCGCCGGGGACGGGGTGGCGAAGGCTGTCAGGACGGCAAGGGAGAGAATGCGGAGCATGGTCGGTCTGTCCTTGGTCGAAGCGACCCGATGCTAAGGGGATACGGCCCCGATGGCCAGCGGGTTTCAGGAGACGATGCGAGCGATGCCGCTCGGGCGTTCGGAGCCCTCTTGAAATCCGAAAAAAGCGTTCCTACCATCAATATTGCCGAGGCCTTTCAGAGGCTTGGCATTACGGGCGCCGGCGGGTGTCCGGCGCTCTCACGTCCATGTTGCTCAATGGAGGATATGGTGATGAGAACAGCCTTCGACTTCTCTCCCCTGTACCGTTCGACGGTCGGCTTCGACCGCCTGTTCGACATGCTCGATCAATCGTCCCAGATCGAGCCCATGACCAACTGGCCGCCCTACAACATCGAGAAGGTGGGCGAGGACCAGTATGTGATCACGATGGCCATCGCGGGCTTCGCTCCGGACGAGATCGAACTCACCCAGAAGGAGAGCCAGCTCCTGGTGGCCGGTCAGAAGAAGGGCTCCGAAGAAGGTCGGCAATATCTGCATCGCGGCATCGCGACCCGCGCCTTCAAGCAGACCTTCAACCTCGCCGACCATGTGAAGGTCACGGATGCGCACCTCGAGAACGGCCTGCTCACGGTCGATCTGAAGCGCGAAGTGCCCGAAGCGCTCAAACCGCGCCGGATCGAGATCAATGCCGGCGCCGACGCGGCACCGGCTGGCCGGCCGCCGCAGCAGATCGAGCACGGCAAGGCCGCCTGACAGGGGCCGTGCCACAGGCAGCGCCGGTTCAGCACTGGCGCTGCCGCACCATCTGAGCGAAAGGAGGATGACACCATGAACATGCGCGATCTCATTCCCTGGGGTCGCAACCAGCAGACGACCCCGAGCCGCTATCGCGACGAGGCCGATCCCTTCATGACCCTGCATCGCGAGATGAACCGGCTCTTCGAAGACGTTTTCCGCGGCTTCGACATGGCGCCGCTCGGCAGCATGAACCGGATGGCGACCTGGCCGCATGTGGAAGTCGTCGACAACGACAAGGATGTCCGCATCTCGGCGGAGCTTCCGGGCCTTGAGGACAAGGATGTGGAGGTCCTGATGGGCGACGGCGTCCTCACCATCCGGGGCGAGAAGAAATCCGCGATCGACGACAAGGAGCGCGCGTTCAGCGAGCGGCACTACGGCCGCTTCGAGCGCCGCATCCCGCTGGCCTGGGAGGTCGAGGAGGACAAGATCGACGCCAGCTTCAGGAACGGCGTTCTCACCGTCACTCTGCCCAAGGCGGCCGAGACTCGCCCGGAGGTGAAACGCATCGCGATCAACCGCGCGGGCGACGAAACCAAGCATTGATCACGGATTGGGAGCGCCCGGACGGGCCGGGCGCTCCCTGGTTCCGTCATACCGATCCGTCGCTCGGGTCAGAGCGACGCATGCATGAACAGCGCCGCCTTCACGAGATCGTCGGGGCCGAGATCGTCCTCGGCGTCGAATTTCAGCATCTCCACGAGGCGGTTGCGGGCGCGGTTGATCCGGCTCTTGATGGTTCCGATGTTGGTGCCGCAGATCCGCGCCGCCTCCTCGTAGGACAAACCCTCCGCGCCGACGAGCAGAAGCGCCTCGCGCTGGTCGACCGGGAGCTTGCCCAAGGCTTTCAGCATGTCGGTGAAATCGAGCCGCGCGCCCTGCTCGGGCATCACGGCGACCTTCTCGGCCCAGGATCCCTCCGGATCCTCCACCTCGCGCTTGTTCCGACGGGTCTGAGTGAGAAAATCGTTGCGCAGGATCGTGAAGAGCCAAGCCTGCATGCTGGTGCCGGGCTGGAACTTGTCGAGATTGCTCAGGCCCTTGAGAAGCGTGCTCTGGACCAGATCATCGGCCCTGTCGACGCTGCCGGACAGGGATATTGCGAAGGCCCGCAGATGGGGAGTGGCATTGAGCATCTGCTGCTTCAGGGAGTTTTCGACCGACACTCTTCCAACTCCTCAAATTCGGACCTGTAAGAAGACCCTCCCCGGCGGGCTGCCGCATTAACCTATGCGAAGCCTGCCGCTCTTTGTGATGTCTGCCTTCAAGCTTGGCTTTAGCACGGGCCAACGGGCAAGGGAGAATATTCCCGTCCTGTCGGTCTTCACGAAAGTGTGCGCGCCGCAGCACCGGCGGCTCATGGCGGCTCTTTGGTATAAGCTTGTCCTTGGAAAGCCGGTTCTGCAGCCAAGATTCACATGCATCAATGAAGCGGACTCCGGGCCATCGTAGACAAGGCGCAAGAGGGATGCGCTCCCGATCATTCGTCGCCCGGCTCCTCTGCCCATGCGATCGACGGAGCCTGCTCCCCGGCCCGAAACGGACAATGGACGCCATGACTCAGACGCGCTGCATGATTGTCGAAGACCAGGCGTTGATCGGTATGTCGCTCGAGGCCTTTCTCGAGGATGCCGGCTTCGCGGTCGCCGGGGTGTTCATGAGCAATGTCGACGCCCTGAAATGGCTCGAGAGCGACGCGCCGGACATCGCCATCCTGGACATCATGATCAAGGACGGCACCTCGCTTGAGATCGCCCGTGCCCTGAGGAACCGGGGCGTGCCCTTCACGGTCTATTCCGGCCTGCCGGCGAAAGCCGACTGCCCGCCGGAGCTGCGGAACGTGCCCTGGCTCGAAAAGCCCGTCAGCCGGGAAACCCTTATAGGCGTGCTGGGTCGGCTGATCGGCCCCGGCGACAACGAGATCATCGTGTCCTAGAGCATCGGACCCACTTTTGGGTCCGATGCTCCCACCTCTTTGAAGAGCGCATCGTTCATGCGGAAAACCGG